>NZ_JAACGC010000022.1:0-56884 GCF_029237385.1 Aeromonas sp. 1HA1 | reverse complement strand
TGGTGGCGGGCAGCGACCTGGCGGCCGATGGCGACAAGACCATCGATGCCAGCGTGACCAGCACCGACGCGGCGGGCAACAGCGCCACCGCGACCGACAGCGAAGGCTACGGGGTCGACACCACGGCCACCCGTGCGCCGACCGTCGTCATAGTGGATGACTCCAACAACGACCAGCTGCTGACCAAAGGGGAGATCGGCAATGATCAGATCCAGGTGCGGGCCGGGGTCAGCAATAGTGACCTGGTTGCAGGTGGCAAGGTTACCTTGACCATCAACAATGGTGGCACCGAGAGTACGGTCGAGCTGAAGCTGGTCAATGGTGTGCTGATGTTGGCAAGCGGGCAGCCTGCAAACGGCTTTGTTTACAACAATGGGACCATTAGCTGGACGGAGACGACCCCGGCCAATGGTAAGGCGTTGGCGGTGACAGCGACCCAGACCGACAAGGCCGGCAATGAATCCCTGCCGGGCAGCGACATGGCAACCATTTTGAATGAAGCCCCAGAGACGGCGGACAAGCAAGCCAGGGGTCTGGAGGATGCTGCCAGCATCGCCATACCTGCGCTCTCTGGCAGTGACATCGATGGTACTGTCGTGAGCTTTACCATCAAGAGCTTGCCTGCCAATGGTGTCTTGCTGCTTGATGGCGTGCCAGTGACGGAAAATCAGAGTGTTCAGGCTGTGGATGCCGGCAAACTGACCTTTGTACCGAGTGCCGACTGGAATGGCGACACCAGCTTCAGTTATGTAGCCGTAGACAATGAAGGGCTGGCCGACGCAACTCCTGCCACCGTGACCATCAGGGTAGAAGCGGTCAACGATCTGCCGACTCTGGGAATTTCCAATGGTGCGATTGTGTCCGAAGAAGGCTTGCCCAACGGCATCGCCGATGACAGTGGCAACCCGGATACCACGGATGCCAAGAGCATGTCCGGCACTATCTCCGTCGGTGATGTGGACAGCAGCAGCGTGGCTGTTTCACTGGGCGGACCGGCAGGGCTGACCTCTGGTGGCGCCGAGGTGAAGTGGAGTTGGGACGCCGGTAGCAAGACGCTGGTTGGCTATACCGGTACCCTGGGAAGCGACGGCTACAAGGCGGTGGTCGAGGTCAAGCTGACCGCACCGAACGCCAGTGGCAAGGGTGATTGGGCCTATGATCTGACCCTCAAGGCGCCGCTTGACCACCCGGTCAAGGGCCAGGAGGATTCCCTGTCGTTCCAGCTGGACGTCAAGGTCTCCGATGGCAAGGGCACGACCACAGGTAAGCTGAATGTCACCGTCGAGGATGATGCGCCGATCGCTGGCGATGCCGCAGCAGTCTCTGTTGTCAAGACAAATATTCCAGATGTGCTGATCGGGGTATTTGATCTGACCAAGTTCAGTGGCAACAGGGCCCTGGTCGATTTGGCTGGCTTTACCATCACAGCTAAGGGGTTCACCTCTGCAACAAACTCAACTCTGATTGATGCCAGTGTCAATGGTTCCAATGCAGGGTTGGGGGTATCCAGCGTGGCCGGGCCGTACCACAACATCGCCAACGAGATAGACTTCCGTCACTTCGCGAACGGAACCTCTGCCTCCGAGCAGTTAATTGTGAAGCTGGATCCGGGCACCGTTGCCTATGGTGCAAACATCAAGTTCAGCCAGATGTTCGGTGGTGAGCTGGAGAGCGGCGTGGTCGAGTTCTACCGGGCTGGTGTGCTGATCGGTACTCAGACCTTCAGCTCTAATGCGACCAGTGGCGATTACGCCGAGAACTTCCAGGTGCAGCAAGGCGGCTTTGACACCATGGTGATCAAGGCTACCAATAACGGCAACACCAATACCTCGGACAACAGCGACCTGACGGTGAAGAGCATAGAGTTCCTCGGTGCCACCACGGCACCGGCCATCGCTTACGGTTCGGGCACTGTCACTCCGCAGTGGGGGGCTGATGGCAAGGGCTATATGCAGCTGCTCGGCTCCAACGAGACTGGGTTGACCACGGCCACCGGCAAGCTGATCACCACTACCATGGAGTCAACCAATACCCTGATAGGTAAGGCCAGCGATGGCACCCTGGTGTTCCGTCTGGAATTTACCCCGGCCACCGGCAAGTGGGAGTTCTTCCAGTACCAGAACATGTCCAGGCCACTGGGTGACGGTGATATCGACTTCCAGATCAAGGTGGTGGATGCGGATGGCGATTCCAGCCTGGGCTCTTTCGCGACCAAGCCGCTGTTTACTCCGATAGTGCAGTCGGTTTCCAGCGAGAGCGCAGCGGAAGGCGGCAATCTGCTGCATACGGTGGTGCTGTCTGACGCGACCCAGGAGGCGACCCAGTTTGACTTCGCCATCAGGGGCAGCGGTACCAACCCGGCTTCCAACCTTGATTGGGGCACTGCCCAATTTAGCAATGGGGTTATCTACAACAGCGCCACCGGCAAGATCACTGTACCGGCCGGGGTATCCGGCTTTACCGTGACCATACCGACAGTGAACGATCGCCTGGTCGAGGCGAACGAGACCCTGACGGTGACCGTGGGTGGCCAGAACGGCACAGGTACCATCATCGACAACGACCGTGCCCCTGTGACCACGGGTGGACACGGTGTCGGGACGGAAGACACTCCGCTGGTACTGAAATGGTCCCAGTTTGGTGCCAGTGATGATCAGGCTGCGTCTGATCTGAGCGTGCAGATCAATACCTTGCCGCAAAATGGCAAGCTGGAGTATCTCAATGCGGCCGGTCAGTGGATTGCCGTGAAGGCAGGAGATCTCATCTCCTACGCCGATATCGACAGTGGCCATCTGCGCTTTGTGCCCGGTCTCAATGAATCCAGCACCAGTACCGTCAATGGCAACAGTGCGACGACGGGCAACCAGCAAGGGGACTACGCCAGCCTGGGTTACCAGATCAGCGACGGTGCCAACCTGAGCAACTCAGGCAAGCTGGTGATTGACATCGCTGCCGTGGCTGACAAGCCGGTGGTGGATATCAGCCTGACCGGCAATGGCGTGCCGCTCTATACCCAATATCCGTCGTCCGGTATCTCGACCGGTGCGTTCCAGAGCGGCAACTTCAACAAAGGCAGCTTCGGGATCAACAATAGCCTGACCGACAGCACCGCCAGCCAGGATCAAGTGGTTGGCGGCAATGGCAACGACTACATCGTCAGTGTGAAGGGCGGCGGCGACTACTTCGTCGGTGGTCTGGGAAATGACGTACTAGTCGGTGGCAATTCTGTCTCGGGCGATACACTCGATGGCGGCGTGGGTAACGATATTCTGGTCGCCGGACTGGGTGGCGACACCCTGTATGGCGGTGCCGGTACCGACCTCGCCGTGCTGATGGGCTCGCGCGCCAACTATGTCATCGAGCGCAGAAGTGATGGTGGCTTCAACTTCCTGGTGAAGGAGAATGGCACCACCATCAGCAAGTCGCTCTACGATATCGAGCTGGTTCAGTTTGATGACGGCATCTACCAGTTCAATCAGACCGATGGCACCCTGACGGCAGTTCAGCCCAGCGTGGTGGATTATCCCCTCGAGATCAGTGCTTCCCTTACCGATCGGGATGGCAGTGAACAGCTCGACAGCCTGGTGCTGAGCGGCATGCCCAGTGGGGCGACCCTGTATCAGGGCGGCACTGTGTTGGGCACCGTTGGTGCGGATGGCAAGCTGACGCTCACCGGCCTCTGGAACCAGAGCTCACTGGACGTCAAGCTGACCGGTCTGACCCTGCGGGTGCCGGGCAGCAATGCGGGTCAGTTTGACCTCAAGGTGGAGGCCATCGCCAAGGAGGTGGTGACCGACCAGGCCAGCAGCGCATCGGATCAGGATTCGATCCGCATGAGCTACTTCCTCTCCACAGAAGGGGAGCCGGGCGATCAAAACCGTGTTTACGGCAGCGAGCACAATATCGTGGTCGGCGACCTGGACGGCAGCGTGGTGTTGTCAGGCCAGAACTACAACATCGCCTTTATGGTCGACAGCTCGGGCAGTATCGGTGCTACCGCCATGAATACCATCAAGGCCCAGTTGGCACAGGTCTTCTCGAGCCTCAAGGCGAGTGCCGGTACCGATGGCGCCGGGACGGTCAATATCTTCCTGGTGGACTTCGATACCCTGGCCAACAAGTCGGTCAGTGTGAACCTGAAAGACAGCAATGCCCTGAGCCAGCTGCAAGCCATTCTCGACAGCATGGATGGCAGCTCCAGCAATGGCGGCGGCACCAACTATGAGGACGTGTTCAAGACCACGGCCAACTGGTTCAACGGTTCGACCGCTCAGGGCAACAGCAATGCCAAGAACCTGACTTACTTCATTACCGATGGTAGGCCGACTTACTATTTGGGCAGTGAAGGCTCCAATCCGCTGGTTGATGACTACACGAACAACAGCAAGGATGTGTATCTCAATCAGCTGCTGCAAAGTGGCTATGTACCCGGTCAGGTATACAAGAGTGGTAACTTCACTGTGATTGATGCACAGGGCATCGTGTACAAGAGCGATACTTCAGGCAAGGTATCCGCGATTGGTTACATACGCCCTGATGGTCTGGGTGGTTATACCTACTCGACTCTGGACGGTGATGGCCGAAATACCTCCAGTACTACGATTACCAACTCCGTCGCCGGTTTTGCCCTGCTGACGGGGATGGGGGTCACGGTGGAGGCGATCGGCCTGGGAGCCAATATCTCCTACAACGACCTGAAGTCCTATGACTCCGATGGCGTGATTCAGACTGGGGTCAACGCCTCTGATCTGGCCAACGCCATCCTGGGTACTTCCGTCAACAACCTGCCGGGCAGTGACAGGATCGATGGCGGTGCCGGTGACGATATCCTGTTCGGTGATGCGGTTCACTTCGCGGGCGTCAACGGAGAAGGCTACGCGGCCATCAAGCAGTACGTGGCTGGCAAGCTGAGTGCCGGTTCGGTGACCGATGCCCAGGTTCATGACTACATCACGGATCACGCCAGCGAGTTCGATCAGTCCTCCACCAATGACAAGGCGGATGTGCTGATTGGCGGAGAAGGCAACGATATCCTGTTTGGTCAGGGTGGTGACGACTTCCTGTTCGGTGGTGCCGGCAACGACATCCTGTTCGGCGGTAGTGGCAACGATACCCTGTATGGTGAGAGTGGCAACGATACCCTGTACGGCGGTAGCGGCAACGATACCCTGTATGGTGGTGCCGGCAACGACACCCTGAGTGGCGGTCTGGGCAACGACATCCTGGTCGGTGGTCTGGGCAACGACATCCTCAAGGGGGATGCGGGGGCCGATATCTTCACCTGGCAGCAGGGGGATACCACGGCAGGCTCCATCGCCAAGGATTACGTGGTTGACTTCTCCAAAGCTGAGGGTGACAAGCTGGATCTGAGCGATCTGCTGGATCACGATGGTTCCCGCAACCAGAACGATCTGAAGAGCCTGCTCTCTGTGTTCCAGGACAGCGAGGGTGTGCATCTGCAGGTCAAGGAGACCAGCACGGCTTCGGTGACTCAGGAGATAGTGCTGATGAACCACACGTTCGACAGTCTCACCGGCAGCGCGGCGTCTACCTCTTCTCAGGTGATCGACTACATGCTGAGCAACAATCTGCTGGATATCGACAAGTAATCCCGTCAGGGCAGGGCAACAAGCGGCAGAGCAATCTGCCGCTTTTTTTATGTCTGGCCATGGTGGGACTGATGGCTGGGGTTTTGCCACGGATATCAAGGATGTGGCTCACACAGGCAAGCCGGGGTGCGATCGAGTGGCCAGTTTGCTATTGATAAGTGTGCAGATAGCCCAGCCTTGAGCCGAATCTCGCTTTTTTTCATCAAGTTCCGTCATCATCTTGCCGACATAGGATAAGAATACGGGTCGTGTTGGGATTCTGACCCTTCTATACTATGGCGAGACTCGGAAAACGGACGTAAGGGCTTTATATGGCGAGCATATTGGATTCAGTGGATCAACGTACCCAGCTGGTAGGGGAGAACCGTCTGGAGTTGTTGATGTTCCGTTTGGGATCCCGACAGCTGTTTGCTATCAACGTCTTCAAGGTGCGGGAAGTGGTCAAGCTGCCCCATCTCAACAAGATGCCGGGGGCGCACCATAACATCAGCGGGGTGGCCAACATCCGTGGTACCTCGATTCCGGTGATCGACCTGCGCAGCGCCATCGGCATGCGCGCCATGCCTATCGACAGCGAGTCCAACCTCATCATCACGGAGTACAACCGCACCATTCAGGGTTTCCTGGTGGGGCAGGTGGCCCATATCGTCAACATGACCTGGAAGGACATACTGCCGCCGCCGCGCTCCGCCGGGCGGGCCAACTACCTGACTGCCATCACCCGCATTCCCGAAGATGGTATCGACCAGATCGTCGAGATCATCGACGTGGAGAAGGTGCTGGCCGAGATCATCACCTACGACATCCGTATCTCTGAAGAGGTGTTGGATAGGGAGATACTGCCCGAAATGCATGGCCGCAAGGTGCTCATCGTCGATGACTCCAGCACGGCCCGCAATCTGGTGCGGGAAACCCTGGCCCAGCTGGGTCTTGAGGTAATCGAGTGCCAGGATGGCCTGCAGGCGCTCAATCTGCTCAAGGGGTGGTGCGATGCGGGCAAGAAGGTGACCGACGAGATCCTGTTGATGATCACGGATGCGGAGATGCCGGAGATGGATGGCTACCGCCTGACCCACGAGATCCGCAGTGATGCCCGCATGTCCGATCTCTTCATCACGCTCAATACTTCTCTGAGTGGCAACTTCAACGAGGCCATGGTCAAGAAAGTGGGGTGTGACCGCTTCATCTCCAAATTCCAGCCAGACCTGCTGGTCGGGGTGGCTCAGGAGCGGTTGCGCCAGATACTGGAACGCTGATGGTCATGGAAACAAAGATCCCGCCTCGGCGGGATCTTTGTTTTGGGCCGGCAGGGCCCTCTTCTGCGTATGGCTATTGGGGCGTTATTGGGTCAGCAGGGGCTCGATAAAGCTGGCGACCCGGTCGCGGATCAGCGGCTGGGCCGCGGCCGTGGGGTGGATTCCATCGTTCATCATGAGTTCAGGGCGCAGCGCAATATCATCCATGAAGAAGGGCATTAGCGGCAGCTGGTTGGCAGCCGCCAGCTCAGGGAAGATCTGCTCGAACTGGCGCAGGTAGCGGGCTCCGTAATTGCGGGGCAGCTGGATCTGGGTCAGCACGGTTTTCACCTGCTGCGCCTTGGTCAAGGCCACCATGCTGGCCAGGTTGTCACGGGTGATGGCGGGTGCGAACCCGCGCAGCCCGTCGTTACCCCCCAACTCGATCAGCACCCAGTCCGGTTGATGCTCCTTGAGCAGGGCGGGCAGGCGGGCCAGGGCCCCCTGCGTGGTCTCACCGCTGATGCTGGCGTTGACCAGCTGATGCTTGCCGCCCTGCTGCTGCCATTTCTGATTGAGCAGGGCTGGCCAGCTCTGCTCCGCTGGCATCTGATAGCCTGCGCTCAGACTGTCACCCAGCACCAGCAGGGTCTGGGCCTGTACCGATGAAACCAGGCAACACAAGGCGAACAGGAAACGTGTCATGTATTCAACTCCCATCATTCATTGTCATCAAGGGTCCGGGCAAACGGGATATGTGTGATGATGCCAACACCCAGCATGCATTGTCATTCAATGCCCGGGTGAGCAGGATATACATCATGGGTTCAATCCCCACTTTTTGGCTCGGGCAAACAGGAAACGCATCATGAGTTCAACTCCCATCATTGTCGTCAAGGGTCTGGGCAAAACCGTTCGCCTGGGCCAGGAAAGCCTCACCATCCTTGAAGGGATCGACCTGCAAGTCAATACCGGCGAGACCCTGGCGCTGGTCGGCGCCTCCGGCTCCGGCAAATCCACCCTGCTGGGGCTGCTGGCTGGGCTGGATCTGCCGAGCCAGGGGGATATAGAGATCCTCGGCCAGTCGCTGGTGCAGCTGGACGAGGAGGGCCGTGCCCGCCTGCGTGCCGAGCAGGTGGGCTTCATCTTCCAGTCCTTCCTGCTGCTGCCCACCCTGAGCGCGCTGGAGAACGTCATGTTGCCTGCCGAGCTGCGTGGCGAGACCCGCTGCGAGCCGAGGGCGCGCGAGTTGCTGGCGGCGGTGGGGCTCCGCGAGCGCCTGCACCATCTGCCGCCGCGCCTCTCCGGCGGTGAACAGCAGCGGGTCGCCATCGCCCGCGCCTTCATGACAAGGCCCAGCCTGCTGTTGGCCGATGAGCCGACCGGGAATCTGGACAGCAAGACGGGGGAGACGGTGATCGAACTCTTGTTCCAGCTCAATCGCGAGCACGGCACCACGCTCGTGGTGGTGACCCATGACCACGAGCTGGCCCAGCGTTGTCAGCGGCAACTGGTGATGGCGGCGGGACGACTGGAGACGGATACGGCGGCATCCGGTGCCGTTGCGGCCTCCCGAGTCCGGGAGCCGCTATGAGTCGGTGGCGATTGGGAGTGAAGCTGTTGCGGCGGGAAGGCTTCAATGGCGAGCTGCGCTGGTTTGTGCTGGCACTGGCATTGAGTGTGGCCTGTGTGCTCAGCGTGGCCCTGGTGGCGGATCGGCTGGATGCGGGGCTCAAGGCCTCGGGGCGTGACTTTATCGGCGCCGATCGGGCGCTGCGCTCAGCCACACCGGCACCGGCCGCCTGGCTCGAGCAGGCGGAAAAAGCGGGCCTGTCAGTGCAGACCACGGTCAGTTTCAACAGCATGCTGTTTCATGGCGATGCATTGCAGTTGGCCTCTATCCGGGCCGTACCGAGCGATTTCCCCTTCTACGGCAAGTTGGCCCTCAGCCCCCAGCGCGCGCCAGCGCCTGGCGAGATTTGGCTCTCGGCCCGGGTGATGCAGTTACTGGAGGCGAAAATTGGTGATGAACTGGAGGTGGGCAACACCCGGCTCAGTGTCGCGGGCGAACTGGGTCAGGAGCCGGATCAGGGCTTCAGTCCCTTCCTGCTGGCACCCAGGGCCCTGATCCACAGCGCTGACATAGAGGCGACCGGTGCCCTGCTGCCGGGCAGTCGCCAGCAGTGGCGCTACCTGTTCAAGGGGACACGTGAGGACGTTGCCAGCTATGAGCGTTGGCTCAGGCCCCAGCTCAAAGCGGGGCAGAAGCTGATCAAGCCGGACGATCAGGGCTCCCAGGTGGGGCGTTCGCTGGCCAATGCTGAGCGCTTCTTCCGGCTCGCCTCTCTGGCGGGGGTGTTGCTGGGGGCGCTGGCCATGGGCATAGCGGTGCGCCACTTCGCCGAGCGTCAGACCAACATGGTGGCGCTGCTCAAGACGCTGGGGGCTTCCCGTCGCACGCTCTGGCAACTTATGGGCACCCTGCTGTTCTCCCTGACGTTGGTGGGGGCGCTAATCGGTCTGGTGGCGGGCAGCGCCATGCAGTGGCTGACCCTGCATCTGCTGGGCAACTTGCTGCCAGCCGATCTGCCACTGCCGTCGTGGCGACCCTTTGCCCTCGGTCTGGCGGTCGCCTTCTTCATCACCCTGCTGCTGGCCTTTGTGCCCTTCCTGCGCCTGCTCAAGGTGCCACCGCTGCGGGTGCTGCGCCGTGAGCTGGAAGCAGGGATCCCGCCCTGGCTGGCACTGCCGGTCGCGCTGCTCGGCCTGTTTGGCCTGGTGTGGGGTTTTACCGCCGATGCGACACTGGCGTTGGGGCTGATCGGCGGCATGGGCCTGCTGATGGGGCTGCTGGCGCTGCTCGCTTCCCTGCTGCTGCGGTTTGGTCGCCGGGTCAAGGGCCCTCATGCGCTGCGCCTGGCCATCAGCCACCTCTCCCGCGAGCGCGGCAGCGGCTTGTTCCAGCTGGCCGGCTTTGCGTTGGCGCTCATGCTGTTCGGTCTGCTGTGGGCGGCGCGGGTCGACCTGCTCGACGAGTTTTCCGCTCGCCTGCCGGCGGATGCCCCCAACCGCTTCCTGGTCAACATAGCCGACCACGAGCGGGAGGGGATCCTGGCCGATTTGCGCAGTGCCGGCGCCCAGACGTCAGATTTCTATCCCATGGTGCGGGGCCGGCTGGTCAGCATCGCCAGCGAGGCGGTGCGAGACAGCGACGAGGATGGCCGTGAAGGGGTGAACCGCGAGCTCAACTTCACCACCACAACCAGCCTGCCGCCGGACAATACCCTGACCGAGGGGCGCTGGCTGGATGGCCCCGGGCAGGTGTCGGTGGACAAGGAGCTGGCCAAGCGGCTCGACATAGCGCTCGGCGACACCCTGGGCTTCACCATAGAGGGGCGTAGCTTCAAGGCGCAGGTGACCAGCTTGCGGGCCATCAAGTGGGACAACATGCGGCCCAACTTCTACATGATCTTCTCGCCGGATGTGCTGGCCTCCTTCTCCCAGACCTGGCTCGGCAGCTATCGGCTGCCGGAGCAGGGGCGGGTGGCGGAGGTGGAGTTGATCCGCAGACACCCCACAGTGAGCCTCATCGATGTGGACGATCTGATCGTGCGGCTGACGGCTGTGTCTGAACAGGTGAGCCGGGCGTTGGGGCTGATGCTGGGGCTGGTGACAGTCGCGGCCTTGCTGGTGCTGCTGACCCAGACTCAGGCCAGCATGGCCCACCGCCGCCGTGAGCTGTTGCTGATGCGTACGCTGGGGGCCAGCAGCGAGCTGCTCAAGAAGATGCTGCGCTGGGAGCTGGTCGCCAGCGGCTTGCTGGCGGGGTTGTGCGCCGCCATTGTGGTCGAGCTCTGCTCCTTGGGTCTGCAATGGTGGTGGTTTGAGGGACAGTGGCAGTTCCACTGGGCCATCTGGGGTGGTTTGCCCTTGCTGGGAGCCCTGCTGGTGACGCTGGCGGGGCAGGGCATGCAGCGCCAGTTGCTGGCGGGCACTCTGAGCGATCGGCTGCGTGGTCTGGGTCAGGGCCTGCTGTAATCACACCATGCTGCGCTGATGCAGCAAGGTGCAACAACGGATCAGCCCGGCCAATGGCCGGGCTGATTGCTATCCGGTTGTCTGACTAGCGGGGAGCGCTCAACAGATTGGCGAGGGCCTGGGGCAGGTCCGGGTAGGTGAAGTGAAAGCCGGCCTGTTGCAGGCGGGCGGGTAATACCTTCTGGCCGGTGAGCAGCAGGTCCGCCGCCTCACCCATCAGCAGTTGCAACAGGGGTGCCGGCACGAAGAAGAGGTGTGGTCGATGCAGGGTGCTGGCCAGGCTCTGGCTGAACTCGCGATTGCTGACCGGCTGTGGCGCCGTGCCGTTGAAGATGCCGTCACACTCGTCGTGTTCCAGCAGGAACAGCATGGCGCGCACCAGATCCTGAATGTGGATCCAGCTCATGATCTGCTGGCCCGTCCCCATGGGGCCGCCGAGACCGAGTCGATAGGGGGGCAGCATCTTGGGCAGTGCGCCGCCATCGGTGCCGAGCACCAGCCCGATGCGCACTATGCAGACCCGGGTGCGGTTGCTACGGGCCTCGCGGGCCAGGGTTTCCCACTGCTGGCAGAGTTGGTGAGTGAACTCGTCGTGGGGTGTCTGGCACTGCTCGTCCAGCGGCACATCCCCCTGCCTGCCATACCAGCCGATGGCGGAGGCATTGATCAGCACCTTGGGCGGCGTACTGGAGAGCTTGATGAGATCGACCAGCTGTTCGGTCAGCAGCCAGCGGCTGTCACACAGCAGCTGCTTGCGCTGCTCGCTCCAGCGTCCCGCGGCGATGGGCTCTCCCGCCAAGTTGATGACGGCATCCACGTCGTTGAGGTCGTCGAGTCCATCCAGATTGTCGAGCAGTGTGATGTCGTGGCCGAGCAGCTCATAGGCGCGGCTCCCCTGACGGGTCAGCACCACCACCTCGTGATTCACCTTGAGATGGGCCACCAGACGGCGGCCGATAAAACCGGTTCCTCCCGTGATCAGTATTTTCATGTCCAGACTCCCTGAAGCTGTTGGCTCTACTCTAGTGGGCTAGAGCAAGATGAACAAGCAACTGTTTTTGCAAAGATTATAATCTTCACAGTACAGGGGGAAGTGAGGCTTGGACCGCGCCGGGGAGTGAGGGTGGCGAGGTAAAGATGTCAGGCTCCAGAGCCGTTGATGATGCGGCTGCAAGCCCTGTTTCGACGAGGTTCGGTGCTAATCAGGCCAAGCCTTCTTGCTGTTGTTTGTGTTAGAATGACTTGTCAGGGGGCGGAGAGTCGTCGGGTTGCCCGCTTGTTCGCCGTTGCCGTGAGGATGAGCATGCCGTTTCGTCGTTTAAGGTTACGCCAGTTCTACACCCGGCTGGGGGCATCCCTGCTGGCGAGTCTACTCCCCATGTTGCTGGGGGCCTTGATCATCTCATGGCAGACCTTCTCTGGTATGAAGCAGGATGCTGAGGAGCGGCTGCTGCATGCCAAGCGCATGTTTGACCGTACCCTGGACAATGCCCACTATGCTGCGTCCAGGGTGCAGGGCTATGTGGGACGACCTTGCGCCGAGGTGGTACAGGGACTGCGGGACCAGGTGGCGACTGTGCCGGATGTGCGCACCGTCAACCTGGCCAGGGGAGAGACCCTTTATTGCTCGTCCCTCTACGGCGACTATAGCGGTGCCTTCACCCTGGCCGACTATTCCGGTGGTCAGCTCAACCTGATGCGGGGCAACCCTCTGACGCCGGATAGGCCGCTGGTTGTCTATCGGAAGGTGGTGGGGGATTACAGCGTGCTGGTCGGGGTGGATGGCTACTATCTGCACAATACTCTCGACATGCTGAGCCGCAATTCGCCGCTGGCGCTGGTGGTGGGATCACAGGTCATGCTGGCCAGCGGCATGGTCAGCGAGGAGATCCCGCCCAAAACGCGAGGCTATCTGGAGCAGGTATCGGAGAAGTATCAATACCGGGTGGTCACTGATCTGTCTCACGATGAGTACGGCAGCCACCTCTGGCACTACTCCAAGGCCAGCATCATCATCTATCCCCTGCTGGGCATACTGGTAGGGATTGGCGTGTTCTGGCTGACTGGCCGCTCGACATCCCCTTCACAAGAGCTGCGGCGCGCACTGGAACAGGGGGAGTTCATCCCCTATCTGCAACCTGTGGTGACGGGGGATGACGCGCACTGGTGTGGCTGCGAGGTGCTGATGCGCTGGCAGCACCCCCGTCAGGGGCAGATCTCGCCAGATCGCTTCATTCCGCTGGCGGAAGACAGTGGCCTGATCGTGCCCATGACCCGGTTGCTGATGGAGCAGGTGCGCGATCAGTTTGCCGGCGCTGTGCATACCTTGCCCAGGGGATTCCACTTCGGCTTCAACATCAGTGCCAATCACTGCAAGGATCTGAGCCTGGTGGCGGATTGCCGCGACTTCATCAACGCCTTCAGGGAGAACCCCATCAAGCTGGTGCTGGAGCTGACCGAGCGCGAGCTCATAGTGGCGGACGAAGTGACAGACCGGCTCTTCGCCGAGCTGCATCAGCTGGGGGTCTTCATCGCCATCGATGACTTTGGTACCGGCCACTCCAGCCTCAGCTATCTGCAGCAGTTTCAGGTCGACTTTCTCAAGATCGATAAAAGCTTCGTCGGCATGATCGGCTCGGATGCGCTCTCCAGCCACATAGTGGAGAACGTTATCGACCTGGCGACCCGGCTCGGTCTGTTGCTGGTCGCCGAGGGCGTGGAGAACGAGGTGCAGGCGGCTTATCTGCGGGCGCGTCAGGTGACCTTCCTGCAGGGCTATCTCTATGGCCGCCCCATGCCGATGAAGGAGTTCGCCAGAGCACTGAGCGCCTGAGAAGTCCGGTTTTCCCGCAGTGGGACATAAAAAAACCAGCGACAGATGTCGCTGGTTTTTTTCATGCGGTGGCTCGTCAGAGCATGCGGGTGAGGGCGCGAGTCAGTCGCTTGACCCCCTCCTCTATGGTGGCCTCGTCCACGCAAGAGAAGCTCAGCCGCAAGGTGTTCTGGATCTCGGGGCGGACATAGAAGGGGGCGCCGGGCACGAAGGCCACCTTCTCCTTGATCGCCTCGTCAAACAGCGCCATGGCGCTGACGCTGGCGGGCAGGGTCAGCCAGAGGAACATGCCCCCTTCCGGTCGCGTATAGCTGACGCCGGGCGGGCAGTGGCGGGCCAGAGCAGCCTCCATGGCGGCACGCTGGCGGCCATAGACCTCCTTGATCTTCTCCAGATGGGCATCCAGCGAGTTGTCGATCAGGAAGCGATGCAGCACCTGCTGGCTGAAGGCGTTGCTGTGCAGGTCGGTGGCTTGCTTGGCGATGGTCACCTTCTTGCGCAGCCAGTCCGGCACCAGCATCCAGCCCAGCCGGAAGGCAGGCACCACCGTCTTGGAGAAGGAACCGAGCAGTACTGTATTGTTCGGGGCCAGCTTGGCGATAGGGGGCAGGTGTTCGCCCTCGAAACGCAGCTCGCCATAGGGATCGTCTTCGACCATCAGCAGCTCGTGGCGGACCAGTCGCTCGGCCAACGCCTCGCGGTTGGCACGGCTGTAGGAGACGCCGCTCGGGTTCTGGAAGTTGGGCACGCCGTAGAGCAGCTTGGCGTTGGAGCCGCTGGCCAGCAGCGCATCCAGCGCCGCCAGATCCAGCCCCTCTTCTCCCAGCGTGATGGGCTTGAAGGCGGGCTGATAGACGGAGAAGGCCTGGATGGCGCCGAGGTAACCCGGCTCTTCGATGATGAGATCCTGACCCTCGTCGATCAGCACCTTGCCCAGCAGATCCAGCGCCTGCTGGGAGCCGCTGGTGATGAGGATGTTGTCCGGGTTGACGCGCATGCCGTGGCGGGCCAGATAGCGGTCGGCTATGTACTGGCGCAGGGGGGCGAAGCCCTCGGTGGCGGCATATTGCAGTGCGGCGGCACCCTGTTCGCGCAACACGTCCTGGCAGGCCTGGTCGATGGCCTTGACCGGGAACAGGTGCGGGTTGGGCAGGCCACCGGCAAAGGAGATGATCTCCGGATTGGCGGCGACTTTGAGGATCTCGCGAATAAAGGAAGGCTCTACCTTCTCGAAGCGCTGGGCAAAAAACGGCTGCATAGGATTCTCTCTGGCATGGTGAGCGGTCGCTCCATTCGACCGCCAAGTTATCCGTTTGTATCAGATTTAAAAAAGGAGGCAATGGCTGTAACAAAAATCAATAAAAAAGGGCAAGTTTGGCACCTGCCCGAATTTTATCGGCCGAGGGTGGCCGTGGAGCGCCAAAAGCCCTGAATTGGTCCGGGATCAGCGCGCGTCATTGACGGCTTGCCGGCGTTACAAGCCTGGCTCCTTGAGGAAGCGGATCATCAGATCCGTGTTGGCGCTGAGTTGCTGCTCCACCCGGCCCGGGAACAGCTCGGCCATCGTGTCGAGGCGGTCATACTGGGTATGCCAGATTTTGCCCCACTGGGTCTCGCTGCCCCGGTCGCAGGCACTCTTGCTGGCGTCGTCGTAGCAGTCCCACAGCGCCGGATTGGTGGTCTGGGAGTAGCCGTCATAGCCATCCGCCCCGTTGATGGTAAAGTTGGTGGCCTCCACGTAGGCGATGGGTACCCCCAGGCAGGCAAACGGAGCATGATCCGACCAGCTGCCGGTTTCCCCTGCCGGATAGCCGGCGTAGCTGGGGTGGATGGCCAACGGGGTGGCGGTCAGCTTGGAGATGGCCAGCAGGCGATCCCGCACCTTGGGATCGAAGCTATAACGGCCCGGTTCGGCGCAGTTGTACTCGGTCACGTCGGAGTGGGCGGAGTGGACGTAGACGACATCGCCACCGGCTATGGTGTCGTAGTTCACCATGGCCAGCAGGCGGGCAATGGCGGTACTGTCCAGGCTGGTCGCATAGGCCCTGGAGCCGTTGAGGCCGTTCTCTTCTGCACCGAAGAAGGCGAAGCGTACCGTGTAGGGCAAGGTCTGCCCCTTGAGCGCCTCGGCGACCGCCAGCAGGGCCGCAACGCCGGCGCCGTTGTCGGTGGCCCCTTCAGAACCTTTTTTGTCGCCCGTACTGTCGTAGTGGGCGCCGATCAGGATCACCTTGTCACTCTGCCCCTTGAGCTCGGCGATGAGGTTCTGGGAGCGTTTGCTGGCACCGCTCTTGGTGTAGGTGAACGGCTGGTTTTGCACCTCGTAACCCCAGCCGGCCAGATGATCCTGGATCCAGGCGGCGGCACGGGTCTCGGCCTCGGAGCCCGTGGGTCTGGCCCCAATCCCTTCGGCGGTCGAGCTCAACTGCACCAGATACTCATAGGCCTGCTCGGCGGCAGTGGGGGCCTGTGAATCATTGGTAGAGGTGTTGCACCCTGCCAGCAGGGCTGTGATGGCAAACGCCAATGCTGTGTGTTTCATACTGCAATCCTTTGTTGTATATGGTTTTATTTGTGCAGGCCAGCATGCGCCCGGCGCCTGGCAGATTCTGTGAACGGGGTGGCATTTGTCAATCGTGGTGGCTGAATTGGTCCGGGTCGGGGGATTTGTTTCGCGAAACACTTGCGCCTTGGGCCTATCTTGGGATAATTCGCTACCCAGTTTCGCGGATGGATGACATAACGCGCCATTCATCCACGAGATCCGTGATCCGGGGTGATGAGGTAACGAGTCATTCATGCATGTCGTCAGTGACCCTGGGTGATGAAGTAGCAAGCAATCCATTCATGTCGTCTGTGATCCAGACCGATGCAATAACGAGCAATTTGATTATGCCTGTGACCCAAGATGTATTTAAAGAAGACGGCAAGTTCATGCGCAAGATCCGCAGCTTTGTCCGTCGCGAAGGCCGCCTGACCAAAGGGCAGGAGAAGGCTCTGGAAGAGCTCTGGCCGGTCATGGGTATTGATTTCGCGCCAGCGCCCCTCGATCTGGCCGCCCTGTTTGGCCGTGAGGCCCCGGTGGTGCTGGAAATAGGCTTCGGCATGGGCGCCTCCCTGGTGGAGATGGCCAAGAATGCCCCCGAGAAAAACTTCATCGGTATCGAGGTACACTCGCCGGGCGTCGGTGCCTGTCTCGGCACAGCCGAGGAAGCGGGCGTCACCAATCTCAAGGTCATCTGCCATGACGCGGTCGAAGTGCTGGAGCACATGATCCCGAACGGCTCGCTTGCCTGCCTGCAGCTGTTCTTCCCGGATCCCTGGCACAAGAGTCGCCACCACAAGCGCCGCATCGTGCAGAGTGCGTTTGCCCAGGATATCCGCCAGAAGCTGGCCATCGGTGGCGTGTTCCACATGGCAACCGACTGGGAAAACTATGCCGAACACATGCTGGAAGTGATGAGCGTCGCCGAGGGTTACGAGAACACCTCGGCCACCGGCAACTGGGTGCCTCGTCCCGACTGGCGTCCGCTGACCAAATTCGAACAACGGGGCCATCGTCTGGGCCACGGGGTTTGGGATCTGATTTTCAAACGCGTTAACTAATTTAACGAGTCAACTAACCTAAGGAGCTATCATGGCCAATCGTAGCCGCCGTCTGCGTAAGAAACTGCGAGTCGATGAATTCCAGGAAATGGGATTCGACATCAGTTTCAACTTCCCGGTCGGCACTGCCGAAGCGACCATCGATACAGTAGTCGATGCGATGATCGATGAGGTTGTTGAACCCCGTAGACTGGCTTTCGCCGGTTCAGGCCACCTGGCCTGGGAAGGGATGATCTGCACTCAGCAACTGGGCAAATGTACCGAAGAAGACCGCGCCGTCGTCAAATCCTGGCTGGAAAGCAAGGGGATGGAAGCCGTGGTGGTCACCGAGCTGTTCGACCTCTGGTACGGTGAACCGGCCTGAGACTCGGCCGCCTGTTGCAGGCGCCTTGTTGTGGGTAGATAGACAAGTCCCGCCGCTGGCGGGATTTTTGTCAGTGGGGATGGGATCTCCACACCCGTTTTAGTCATGGAATCCTTTATGGTGTTGTCATCCGAATTACTGGCCAGCATTCTGGCAGAGGTGCGCCCGCTGCTCGGACAGGGCAAGGTGGCCGACTACATTCCCGCCCTGGCCCTGGTGCCTGCCGACCGACTCGGCATTGCCGTCTGTACTGTGGAGGGGGAGCTGTTCACCGCAGGTGATGCCTTCGAGCCCTTCTCCATCCAGAGTATCTCCAAGACCCTTAGCCTGACGCTGGCCCTCACCCTCTATCAGGAGGAGGAGATCTGGGCCCGGGTGGGCAAGGAGCCCTCCGGCCAGCCGTTCAACTCGCTGGTGCAACTGGAGTTCGAGCACGGTATTCCCCGCAATCCCTTTATCAATGCCGGTGCCCTGGTGGTGAGCGATCTGCTGGAGACCCGGCTCACGGCTCCGCGCCAACGTACTCTGGAGCTGGTGCGTCGCCTCTCTGGTAATCCGGCCATCATGGCGGATCAGGTGGTGGCACGTTCCGAATACCAGCACTCGGCCCGCAATGCGGCCATCGCCTATCTGATGAAGGCCTATGGCAACTTCGAGAATAAAGTGGACAAGGTGTTGCAGAGCTACTTCAATGCCTGTGCCATTCGTATGAGTTGCGTCGATCTGGCGCGAACCTTCCTCTATCTTGCCAATCGCGGGGTGCCGCTTGGCGAGAGCACGCCGCTCTTGCCGGCCCGCACCACCAAGCAGGTCAATGCGCTGCTCGCCACCTGCGGCCTCTATGACGAGGCCGGTGATTTTGCCTATCGGGTCGGTATGCCGGGCAAATCCGGGGTCGGAGGGGGTATCATGGCGCTCATCCCCGGCGAGCTCTGCATCTGTGTCTGGTCGCCCGAGCTCAACAAGGCGGGCAACTCGCTGGCGGGCACGGCGGCGCTGGAGCTGCTGGCCGAGCGACTGGGCCGTTCCATTTTTTAACCTTGTTCACTATGAATCGAGAAATCACCATGAAACGACATCTTCGCTTCCTGCAGGCCGTGCTGGCGACCTTACTGCTCTGGTGCGCGCTGCCCGCCTTTGCCGCCGAATTGCCGCCACTCTCGCTGGCCGATGCCAAGAGCAAGCAGGCGGTCATGTTGGACACCCGTGCCAGCCACTTCTACCAAGGCTGGCCGATGGAAGGGGAGTCGCAGGGGGGGCATGTGGCCGGTGCCGAGAGCCTCTCCGCCGACTGGAAATACAGCAATGACGAGTGGCCCAAGGCGCTCGAGAGCAAGGGCCTGACAGCCGATCGTCCGGTCGCCCTCTATGGCGCCCCGCGGGAAGTGGCCGAAGTGGCCCGTCTGCTGCGCAAGCAGGGCATCAAGCAGCTGTTCGAGCTGCAAGGCTGGCAAGCCGCGCCGCGCGAGCATCTGGTGCGCTGGCAGCAGCTGGTCTATCCGGGCTGGCTGGCGGATCTGCAGGAAGGCAAGCCGGTTGCCGCAGCGCCGAAAGGGGACTGGAAGCTGTTCGAAGTGGATTGGGGTTCACCCAAGGCCTACCTGCTGAGCCACATCCCGGGGGCTGGCTACATAGATACCAACCGTCTGGAAGAGGAGCCGCTGTGGAACAAGGTCTCTGACGAGGCGCTCAAGACGCTGCTGCTGGAGAACGGCATCCGTCACGACACCACTGTTATCCTCTATGGTCGCAACACCATGGCCGCTGCCCGCGCGGCGCATCTGATGATGTATGCCGGTGTACAGGACGTACGCCTGCTGGACGGTGGTCTGGATGCCTGGTTCGTGCAGCACCTGCGCACCGAGACGGGCCTGCCCAACAAGTTCGAGCCGGTGAAAGAGTTTGGTGTGGCCATTCCGGCCCACCCCGAGTACTACACCACACTCGATCAGGCCAAGGCGCTGCTCAAGCAGCCCGACAGTGCCCTGGTCAGCGTACGCACCTGGGACGAGTTCATCGGTAACACCTCCGGCTACAGCTACATCAAGCCGAAGGGCGATATCCCGGGGGCCAAGTGGGGTCGCGGCGGTGTGGATGCCAACAGCATGAGCGATTTCCACAACCCGGATGGCACCATGAAGCCAGCCGGGGAGATCCTCACCATGTGGGACCAATGGAATATCGAGCCGACCCAGCAGGCTGCATTTTATTGCGGTACCGGCTGGCGCGCCTCCGAGGCTTTTTTCTACGCCTGGCTGATGGACTGGAAACGGATCAGCGTCTACGACGGCGGCTGGTATGAGTGGAGTTCGGATCCCAAAAATCCGACCGTGACCGGCGAGCGTCAACCCGCCAAGTAGCAGGCAGTCACCAGAGCAAAGGCCGGACAGATGTCCGGCCTTTTTGTATCCGCATTGGGCTTTCTGCCCTACGGTTTTTTTACATGGATCCCGCTCCGGCAATCCGTTTTTCCCGGGCAATGGGGTTGCGCCAGGCGGCAGTCACCCCTTGGTGGTGAGGGTGAAGAGGGAGACGAAACAGGCGATGAGGCAACTGATGATGATCCCGGTGTGTGCAGTGGGGCTCGTGGCGTGCCGCGCTCAATACATCATGAGTACCGGGGATGGGAAGATGATCACCCCCGACAGCAGCCCAAGCGGGATGAGGGCACCGGCATGTACCGCTATGACGATACCGACGGGGGGGAGGTGATGATCAAGAAGGATGACGTCACCCAAATCATGGGTCGTTGAGGCCCCACCAAAGCACAAGGGCTGCCCGCGAGCAGCCCTTGTTATTGTCGACCTCAGGTTATCTGGGCCACCTGACGATTGACCTGGCCCACGAACAGCTGATGGAAGCGGGAGTGGGAGTTGGCCAACAGGCTGACCGGCGAGCCCTGTTCCACCACGGTTCCCGCCTCCATCACCACGACCTTGTCCACCGACAGCAGCGGCTCCAGATGGTGGGCGATCACCAGATAGCTGGCCTCGGGCCGGTAGCGATAGAGCAGTTCCGCCATCTTGCGCATGCCGCCGTGATCGAGATCTGAGGTCGCTTCGTCCAGCACGATGAGCGGACGGCGCGACAGCAGGATGCGGGCGATCACCAGCAGCTGGGTCTCGCCGGCCGACAGTTGCAGCTTGTCGAGATCCTCGTCCAGCCTGCTGGCGCAGCGCTCGGCCAGACCGACCCGTGCCAGCGCCTGCTCCAGCGCCTCGTCATCCTGCTCGGTCAGCGGCGCCAGGTTGGCGCGCAGGGTGCCGAAGAAGGTGAGGGGCGTCTGGGAGACGGTATCGTAGAGATCGCGCACCGCCTCCGGCGCCAGCGCAGAGAGCGGCTGATCGCCGTAATGGATCCCTCCCTGGGAGGCCGGGTACATGGCCTGCAGCACCCCGAGCAACGAGCTCTTGCCCGCGCCGGTACGCCCGCACACACCGACCTTCTCGCCGGGAGCCAGTTCGAAGTTCACCTTGTGCAGCGCCCACTGGCTGGCTTCCGGGTAGCGTAGCCCCAGGTTGTCGAAGCGCACGCTTGGGTGTGGCGTGGCCAGGGCTTCCCCATGCTGGCGTTCGCTCTCGATTTCGCTGTACTCGCGCACCCGCTCCACTGCGTTCATCACCTGCTCCACCTCGGCGAAGGTGCGAATGAGGGAGTTGAGCATGGCCGAGGCGGTAAAGGCGTAGGTGATGGCCACGGCCCCCAGCAGTGAGCTGTTGCCAAAGGCCACCATCAGCGCTACCGCACCCACCAGGGCGGCGGAGAGCAGGGTCTGGTGCATGCCGAGCCAGCGATTGATAGAGGTGGTGGTGTACCAGCTGCGCAGGTTGTTGTCATAGTGCAGCAGCACCTGATCCAGAGCGAAGCGCTCGGCCCCGGCGAGGCGCAGGGCGGGGGCGCCGCGAATGGTCTCGCTGATGCTGATGTAGAGTGGCGAGCGCAGCACGGATGCCTGGCGCCGCAGCTTGAGCTGCACCGCACGGTAGCGCCGCTGCAGCACGTAGAGCGCCCAGCCCACCAGGGGGGCGATGAGCAGCAGCAGTGGCATGTTGACGCCGATCACCACTACTTGTAGCAGCACCGAGATGAGCATGCCGAACAGCCCCATCAGCATGGACAGCAGTATCTCCTGTGCTTCCCCGAGATCCCGATCGAAGCGGTTGAGGATGCGCCCCTGTGGCACCTTGTCAAAGAAGGCCATGGGGGCACGGCTGATGCGGCTCAGCATGCCGTCGAACAGGGTCCAGGCCAGCTTGAGCCCCAGCTTGTAGTTGATGACCCGCACCACCATGATGCAGGTGAGCGATCCCGCCCCCAGCAGCACATAGATGCCGAGCAGCTCGCTTACTTCGGTGAGGCCGGCCTTGCCGCCGAGCCAGAGATCCGAGGCGATGCGCAGCCCCTCCTGACCCAGGGTGAGCAGCAGGGCGATCAGGATGGCGCCGGGGGCGGCGAGACGCTGCCACATGAAGCCGAACAAGCCCCAGTCCACCTTGCCTTCCACCACCTTCTCTTCATGGAACTGTTCCGCCTCCTGCGGTGCCACCATGGGGGCGGGGAGCGGATGCTGGATGAGATCGGCCAGCTGGTGGGCATCGAGCTCCACCAATTGGCCCTGCTCGATGCGGATCACCCGATCGCAGTGGGCCAGCACGTCCGGATCATGGCTCACCAGCAGCCGGGTCGGTCCCGGCTTGAAGGTGAGCCCCTGCTCCAGCACCTGGGCCGAGACGATGGGATCCAGCGCCGAGAGGGGGTTGTCCAGCAGCAGGATATCGGCCTGGGCATAGAGGGCGCGGGCCAGGGCTACCCGCTGCTGCTGGCCGCCGGAGAGACGGGTACCCAGCTCGCCTACCAGCGTCTGATCGCCATGGCTGAGCAGGGTGAGATCGGCGCTGAGGGCGCAGGCCCCCAGCACCCAGCGATAGCGTTCGCCGTGCCAGGGCTGGCCGAACAAGATGTTGTTGCGGATGGTGTCGTTCATCAGCCAGGGTTTGTGGCCCAGGTGGGCGACCCGACCGTGACGGCGGATCTCCCCCTCGAAACTGTCGTCAAAGCCGGCGATGAGGTGCAACAGGCAGCTCTTGCCGGCCCCGGTGGTGCCCGTGATCCCCACCAGTTCCCCCGGTTGTATGATGAGGTTTGCTCCCTGCAGTACCGGCTTCTACTGGTGCAGGGCGGTGACGGCCTGGATCTGCAGGCTGCCGACGGGCAGGCTGGCATCGGTGAGGTCCCTGTGCTGCTCCGGGCTGTTGAGGAACTCGCATAGCCGGTTAAAGCCGGTGTTGAAGTTTATCAGGGTACGGATAAGGTAAGGCAGCCGCATCATGGGGATCCGCAGCACGGCGAACAGGGCTATGGTGGTGAACACCTGGGGCAGGGTCAGGCTCTGGCCGGACACCAGATAGGTGGTGAAGGTTGCCAGGGTCACCAGCAGCGGCGTGCTCAGCATCAGGCTGTCGTTGATGGCATCGAGCTTGAGCACCCGACCGAGCACCCCCAACTCCTGCTGGCGCTTGTTGTTGGCCGCGCGGGTGAAGAAAGCGCCGAGTCCGTTCTGGCGTACCAGCCGCAGTTTTTTGATGTATTCCGCCAGTATGCCGTTGCGCTCGTCCTGCTGGCGCTTGAGCTGCTGCTCCTGCTGGTTCATTCGCCGCACCACCCGGGTGGAGATGAGCAGCAGCAGGGTGAGCACCGCAAAACCGACCAGGCCCGCGCTGCCCACTTGCCACACCAGCAGGGCTATGGTGCCGAGCAGTTGCAGTGCCATGGTGAACGGCATGGCCGGATCGGCCAGGATCCAGGTGATGTCCCACACATCCCGGTTGATAAGGTTCTGTACCCGGCCACCGGCCCTGTCATCGAAGCTCTTGCCTCCCAACTTCATCACCTTGGCGAGCAGGGCTTCGGCCAGCAGGCGGCGAATGGGAACGTGCATCTTGAGCGCCAGTTGCAGCGAGTGTTCCGCCAGCATGCCGGCGGCCAGCACAGAGGCAAACAGGGCGAACGCCAGCAGCAATTTTTGCTCCGTGGGGGCACCCGCGTCGAGCTGGGTCATGCTGTGGTTGAGCAACCAGGGGCTGGTCAGGGTCGCCAGCATGCCGAGCAGTTGCAACAGGGTGAGCAGGCCAATCCGACCCTTGTAATGGCGCCAGATAAAGGCGGTGATGGGCCAGGGACGCACAGGTGCGCGGGCGGTGAGTCGAAGGAAGGCATCGGCCCTGCCATCGCGTCTGTCTTCCGGCAGCAGGGGATAGAGGTCGTCGAGGCCGACCAGGGGCTCTTTCAGCCCCTTGCGTTGCAGCGGGCCCGTCCAGTGATAGAAGAGGCGGCTCAGCCAGCCGGCCGAGATTTCCGGGTGATCCAATGGGTGTCCTTATTATTGTGCGGCTTCCAAAGGGTGGGGCGACTCATGGGTCGCCCTCGATATTATGTGTATCGCGACGGGCTCGTCGCCCGGCCGGGATCAGCGATCCCGGTTCAAGCGGATGAGCCGGTCCAGGATCTGCTCGCCATCGACCCGCAGGCCGTTGTGCTCATACTCGTTGGTGATCCAGGCACGGCTGTTGCCGAGGCCCTTGAGGGTCTCGCGGCTGTAGTCGAACTCCACATACATGTCTTCGGCATAGACGGCGCAGGCCACCGGCACTGTGTTGCGGGCCAGCTGCGCCGGGTCATAGAGCGGCCCCCAATCGGCCTTCTTGGCCAGCAGGTGGGCGGCTTCCTTCAAGGGGATCAGCTCGCGGAACTGCTCAAACATCCAGGGGAAGATCATCTCGCCGGTGAAGGCGAAATCCTTGCCGGGCGCCCAGGCCAGGGCCGGGTACTCGGCTCTGACCCGCTCGGCCGCCCAGTTGCTGGCGGCCCCTTCGGCGTAGATAGATTCATGCAGTATGGCGAACACCGGATTGGTGTTGAACGGCTGCATGGCTTGTACCTGATAGAGGAAGGCCGGGTTGAGCCGCTCGCCGATGAAGGCGCCTTCCAGCAGGTAGTAGAGCTCCTCGAAGGCACCGCTGGCGCCGAGATCCAGCCCCTGCTGCTGCAACTGCTCCACTGTCAGGCGCTGGCCGTTGGGCAGGCGTACCTCGTGGCGGTGCAGGTGATTAGCCAGCCGGTTGGTGATGGCCTGGGCATGGGGGAAGCGGGCGAAGAAGGCACGATTTTTGTCCGCCACCCGTTGATAGGTAGCGCGGTAGACTTCGTCCGCGCTGCGACCTATGGGGGCTACACCGCCGGTGAGGTAGACCTCGTGCAGGCTGTCCGGGAACAGGGAGAGATAGGTGAGGCTGCAAAAGCCGCCGAAGCTCTGGCCAAGCAGGCTCCAGGGGCGAGCAGGACTCAGGATGGCGCGAACATATTCCGCATCCTATGCTGTCGGCGCGAAAGTGGCTGAGATAATCCGTCTGCTGCCGGGCCGTGAGCTGGGCCAGCGCATCGGCGCTGATGGGGGCCGAGTGACCCGTACCGCGCTGATCGAGCAGCAATACCCGAAACTCCTGCAGGGCCCGCTTGAGCCAGCCGCTGTCGGCGGTCGGGCGCGGGGCACCAAAGCCCGGGCCTCCCTGCAGGAACAGCAACCAGGGCAGCTCATCGTGCAGCCTGTCCTGGCGGCAGAGGGTGCGGCCAAACAGGGTGAGTGTCTCCTCGTCGTCCGGCTGCTGGTGGTCGAGGGGCACGGTGAAGAAGTGAGGTTCGCAATGGATGCCGTCCAGCACGTAACGCAAGGGGCTACTCATCTTGGGTCTCCCGGAGGGTAGGAAAATCGTCGGCCTCATCATAGCCCTGGCGTAGGAATGGGTCACGCCGGTTTTCCAAATTGTTAACATTGTCATGAGTCGGGGTGAGACTGGATTTCTAATGACGTGATTGTCGAAAGGGAGTTGATGCTGGCTGATGGTGACACAAAGATGGCTCGCTTGGCTAAGCCAGGCAGGGGATACGCGCCGCAACAGGGTGAGGTGGGTTTGATGAAGCCTAAGTGGATACGATTCAGGAAACGATCAGAAGAGGTGGATCCGGAAGGGGTGCTGCAAACGGGGCTGTGGCTGTTTAGCGCCACCTGCGGGGCAAGCCTGCTATTGGCGGCCTGCAACGGCAGTTGACCGGCATGAAAAAAGCCCGCTCGATGAGCGGGCTTTTCAAATTTGGCTCCTCCTGCTGGACTTGAACCAGCGACATACGGATTAACAGTCCGCCGTTCTACCGACTGAACTAAGGAGGAATTATTGGTGCCCAGAGACGGAATCGAACCGCCGACACGGGGATTTTCAATCCCCTGCTCTACCGACTGAGCTATCTGGGCAACGGCGCGCATTAAACCCTTTCTGCATTCAGGTGTCAACCACAGGGCGCAGATTGCTGCACCGTTCGCTCGATAACCGAACAATTTGCCCGCTTGTCATCCGTTTTCGCCCTCATTCGTGCTCAGTTGTGCTGTCTTGTCTTGCTACTGCCATGAAAAAGGGGGCCAGAGGCCCCCTGAATGCCAGTGTCATGATTTAATGGCGGCTGACGATGATCCGCCCCGTGCTCATGTCACGGGCCTGGCCGGTGACGCTGATCTTGAGACCATACTCGGGCAGCAGACGACCGGCATCCGGGATCTCCTTGCTCTGGTAGCTGCGAGAATCCTTGAACACCCGGTTCGGGGTGATCCAGAAGTCCTGCAGCAGTGAGCCGCTTGAGTGCTGGAGGTCGAGCGGCTTCTGGAAGCCAAGGCTAAAGGTGGCATCGTGGATTTGATAACGGGTACCGGCTACGGCGCCGTCACTCCACTTCAGGGTGCGCTGGTCTGCATCCACTACCCCGAGGAAACCCTCACCCGGATGGAGACCCACCCAGTTGTTGGCCTGGCTGTTGTCCACGTACCAGAGCAACATGCCCGGCTCGTAGCGCATCAGGTGATCGCCCACATTGATATGGGCCAGCCCGGTATCGACTCCCGCATGGTTGCGCCACTCGGCCAGATAGTAGTGATCCTTGGCCTCACTGCCGTTGCTTTTCACAAAACCGGCCAGGGTGAAGGCGGAACTGCCCTCTGCCCCGTCGCTTATCACAGTCTCACCGTCAGCCAGGATCTGGATCTCGTCCACGAACAGGCCGTCCTCGGCCGTGCCGCCATCGCTTTGGTATTGCAGGGTGAGGGTGATCTGCTGACCGGCCCAGGGGGTCAGGTCGAACTCGGCATCGGTCCAGCCATTGGAGTTGCCCGTGATGCCGACCCCGAAACCGATCCCGTTAGGATCGTCGCTGGTGGTCAGGTTGCCCGCGATGGGCTGGCCGTTGACCAGCACCCTGGCGTAGTCATATCCCTCTTCAATCTGATACCAGGCCTTGAACGTCAGGCTGGCACTCTGCCTGCTGCTCAGATCCAGTTTGAGGTTCATGCGGTTGTCCAGGTTGTTGGCCTTGCCACCGTGGTATTCGTATTGGCCGGCGTAGGGCGGGTTGAGCGGGACCTGCTTGGCGGGCAGGTTGATGCGCACCACGTCGTCGTTTCGCCCCTTGTCGTTGGCCTGATCCAGCATGTAGACGTTGCCACTGGGGCTGAGGTCGGCGAGTTGCACATTGCTGCCATGCAGCCAGTTGCCGCCGAGGGAGGCCTGCAGGAACTCCTTGGCCCAAGCGGAGAAACCGGTCGGCTCGGTGCCGCCAATCACCCCGGCCCAGGAGCCGGATGACATGATGGACCAGCTGGCGACTGGCTCACCCTTGCCGGTGTATTTGGTGTCGTACTCGTCCGGCAGCCCCAGATCGTGGCCATATTCGTGGGCACAGACCCCGGCTGCCGCATCGATGGGCTGAATGGTGTAGTCGTAGGCGGCATACTGGCCGCCGAAGTTCCCGCTCGGGCTGCTGGTGCCCGGGATGGGGTAGGGGGTGCCCAGGTTCCAGCGATGTGCCCAGATGGCATCTTCGCCAAGATCGCCACCCCCCGCCTCTTCTCCCACGCTGGAGTGGAAAATCATCAGGTGATCGATGAGACCATCCGGCTCGTTCCGGTTGCCATTGCCATTGAGGTCGTAGCGATCCTCCTGGTCAAACTCGGACAGATCGATGGAAGGGTCGTTGGCGACCTGGATCAGCGCTTCTTTCACCAATTCCCGAATGGTGGTCGGAGTGGCATTGGATCCGTAGTAGGCGGCATTCTTGTCGGCGGTATACCAGCCCGCCACTTTGCCGCGCACACTGTAGCTCTTGCCGGATTGCTGCTCGTAGAACTGGCGCATCGAGATAAAGTACTCGCCATTCGGGCCTTTATAGCCCTTGTTGGAAAAGAGCAAGTCGTTGTAGTGCTCCGGGGTGTAGTCCGGGTAGTACATCTTGGTGAGGTCAGGGGTGATGCTGTTTTTCGGGTAGTCGGGGAAGTCCACCAAGATGGCGAGGATCTTGTCCTTGCGCATCTTGCCCTGGTAGTGCTCCCTCTCGATGGATTTGAGCAGCAGAGTGGGAACCCGATCACCGGGACCGGCCATGCCGTTGAAGCGGATTTTCTTGAGGATGGTCTCCCGCACCTTGCCTTCTTTCACCGCCAGGGTGCCACTGCTGCCATTGTAGGCCCGTGACTTTTCGCGGTAGAAGCTGGCCAGGGCGGCCCGTTCCATCTCGGGAGAGGCCAGGGTCTGGATGCGGCCACTCTTTTTGAGCATCTCCAGTACCTTCACCTCATCGGCCAGGGCGGCATCGAACGGACCATGCACCGGGGCGGCCATGGCGTGGTTTCCAATCATCAGGGTTGAGCCTATTACCAGGCTCATTATTGTTTTTTTAGGCATTCTCTATGTGCTCCTTCACATGATAAAAAGGGAGCCCTGCTGGCTCCTCTTTCCGTACGGACAGTGTTTCGTCCGCGTCCCTTAATACACCCCCTTAGGATCCTTTGTCACTGTTCACAAGTTGGTTGAACGTGCTGATTTTTAAGTGACTTTCGATTGTGTTATGCCGCTGGCGATCTCTCGAGTGAAGTTCCGTATGGGTCATTTTGTGGCCGGCGGCAGATTACACTTTATTCACCTTTTGTGATGGCACCCCATTTGGGGTGGCCGTGGTGGACCCGCTATCTTGGTTTGCCGCATTGAGCCGGATGCGCTCTGCGGGTATGCTTTGCCGCAACTATGCCGCCCGGGGTGCAGCGAGTCTGAACAGGCACCCTGTGGCCGACGGCATTTGACACCAACCAAGTATCACCTGGGGTTAATATGAGTCTTGATATACAAGGGTGGCGTGCAGAGACCACCGCCATCGTCAACGAGTTGCTGGCCGATGGCAGCAACCCGGATCTGGAATATGACATTGAGCACCACTTCGCCTGCCTGGATTTCGATCAGCTGGAGAAGGCCGCCGTTGACCTGTTCAAGGCCGGTTTTGAAGTGACAGATGCCGAAGAGATGGAGCTGGATGACGGCGCCCCTATCTTCTGCTTCGATGCCACTGTCGAGTGCAAGCTGGAGATCGAGACCATAGTCGCCGACATCGAAAAAATGCTGCCGATCCTTCAGAAATATGGTGTGGACTATGACGGCTGGGGCACCTACTTCCAGGAGTAAGCGGGCTTGACGCACTGCTGATCTGTGTGCCTGACAAGCAACCGGTCACCCTCTGGGGTTAATGCAAGTCAGTGACGAGCATGTGAGTCTTAGCCCGCGAGGTATAAAGGCCAAAGAGTGAGGGAGGCATCATGCCTCCCTCTTTTTATTGGATGCCAGTCAGGGCAAAGGTGTCAGCCAGATTGACGCGTCCACCATGGCACAGTTCCTGTAATTGAACATGTCGACTATTCAGCCACAAAAATGGTTAGCTGACTGGCATTACCCTCTGGGCTGGCCTGTTGGTTGGCTGTCAGGCACAGGCAGCTGGTAGCTGCGGGCAAACTCGTCGGGAGGCAGAGGGCGGCTGAACAGGTAGCCCTGCAGCCGATCGCAACCGGCCTGCACCAGCCAGGCCTGCTGCTCGGGGGTTTCGACCCCTTCGGCGGTGATCCTGATCCCCAGCTCGTGACCGAGACCGATGACGGAACGCACTATGGCGGTGGTGGCCTGATTGGTGGTCAGCCCCTGGGTGAAGCTGCGGTCCAGCTTGAGGGTCGCTACCTGTAGCCTCGGCAGGTAGGCGAGCGAGCAGTAACCTGTGCCGAAGTCATCGATGGCGAGCTGGAATCCCGCTTCGATCAGGTTGGTCAGGTTGCTCTCAATTTCGTCGGCGTTCTCCATCAGCACGCCTTCGGTGATCTCCAGCTCCAGTTGCCAGGGGGCCAGGCCGTGGCGTTCGATGCAGGCGAAGATCTGCGGGCAGAGCTCGGGGTCGCGAAATTGCAGCGGGGAGAGGTTGATGGAGAGCACCAGATCCGGCGCCGCCGCCTGCCAGCGGGCCAGCTGGGCACAGCCTTGTTCCAGCATGCGTTGGCCGAGCTTGCCGATGAGCCCCAGCTCCTCCGCCAGCGGGATGAACTCATCCGGCGAGATCATGCCGAGCTCGGGGTGAGGCCAGCGGCAGAGCAGCTCGGCCCCGTGCAGCTCATTGGTGCGGGTGCTGATGATGGGCTGATAGACAGCGGTGAGCTGGCCCGACTTGATAGCCAGCGGCAGCTGGGCTGCGATCAGCTGACGGCGTTTGAGTTTAGCGTTTAGCTCGGGATCGAACAGGGTGCAGTGCTGCTGCTGACGCTTGCCCTGTGCCAGCGCGGCTTCGGCATGGCTCAGCAGCCGTTCGGCATCGTTGGCCTTGCCGTGGGCTATGCCGAGGAACACAGGGATTTGGATCCTGTGATCTTCGACCAGATAGGGGACCATCAGCTCCCCTTGCAGGCGGCGGCTCCAGTCGGCCAGCGGCTCGGCCAGCTCGGGCAGCAGCATGGCGAAGTCGTCGGCGGCGACCCGGCACACCAGCGACTGGGGCGGGGCCAACTGCTGCAGGCGGCGGGCCACCTGACTCAGCAGGCGATCCGCCACCCGGATGCCGAAGCGGTCATTGATCTCGCGAAAGTGCTGCAGATCGACCAGCAGCAGGCTGGCCTTGCGGGTGCCGAGATGGCGGCTGGTCTGCAGAAAATGGGAGAGCTTGAGCAGGCCGGTCAGGCTGTCGTAGTGCTGTTCCTGCTGCAGCTGGGCCTGGGTGGTGCGCAGCCCCGTGATGTCGCGGCTTAATGTCAGGATGCCGAGGGAGTTACCATCGTCATCCGGCACATCGACCCGGGTGACCTCCAGGTGGCGGCCCTGGCCGCTGGCATCCACCAGACAATACTCTCCCCGACCCATCGGCAGCTCGGTGGAGAGGCGGTGGGCAACCCGCTGGCCCAGTGCCTCGCTCGCCACCATGCCCATGAAGTCGAGAAAAGCCTGATTGCAGTCGATGAGCAGGCCCTGATGGTCTTCCAGCCGGATGGGATCCGGGATGGCGTCCAGCAGGCGGCGCTGCAGCAGCTGTTGCTGGCGGAAGGTCTGCTCCAGCTCCTTGCGCTGATCAATCTCGTTGACCATGCCAAATAGGGCTACCGGCTTGCCCTGCTCGTCATAGAGCGGGATCTTGTGGATCTCCATCCAGCTGGTGGTATCGCCGCTGTGGCAGTACAACTGCTGATAGAGCAGGGGTTTGCCCTCCGCCAGCAGCTGCTGATCCTCTTCCCGAAAGACGTCGCCCCACGGCATGTCCGTATCCGTCTTGCCGATGAGGTCTGCCGGTTGCAACAGGCCCGCTTGCTCCGTAAAGGCCTGGTTGGCAAACAGGTAGCGTCCGGCCGTATCCCGGCAGAAGATATTCATGGGTAACTGATCGATGATCTGCTGAAGCAGAGTCAGGGTGAGCAAGGAATTCACGCAGACACTCACGGGGGAAATTTCGAGCGAATCTATGATAGCAGGCTGGTTTTGTAAAGCTTGGGTTAATGTTGACGCATTTCTGCTGATCCCTGCTGACAGTCTGTGTCGTCAACGCCATAATAGCCGCCGGTTGGCCTATGGCCGGATAATATGGATGAGAGAAGCTGCATGAAAAAGATAATGGGGGTAGCCCTGGCCCTGTTGATAGGCGGTTGTGCCAGCGATAACAATGGTGGCGAGCAATACCGCTATAATCCGCCGGTTGCCAAGGCGACCAACAATACCCAGGAGATGCCGATCCCGGTGGATCTGGTGTGGGCCCGCGCTGAGAAGTGGTTTGGCGATCACGGCCTTAACATCGAAAACAGCCAGCGTGGCTCAGGCCTGATGACGGCCAACGTCGAGAACGCGGCCGATGGCCTGGAGTGGCTGGATTGCGGCACCATGGGTTCCAAAGTAGCGCTGGGCAACCCCAATCTGCAGATCAACCTGATCATCACCCAGAGTGGCAACAACAGCGTTGCGACCGTCAACGTCAAGGGCAACACCCAGCTCTACTTCGTCGAATCCTCCGGCGAGCGCGTGCTGGCACCCTCCGTCACCCCGGTCTGCGTCTCTCGCGGTAGCCTGGAACAGAGCCTGTTCTCTACCTTGAGCAACTGATCTGCCGCTGTCGGCCGCCCGCTTGCCTGGTGGCTTGCACGAAACACCCCGTTGCCTGCAACGGGGTGTTTGTTTTTGGGGATCCGCGAGCATAAAGACGGGGAATGCGCGATCCGCTCACCCAGACGGCCACTCCCGAGCGCCAGCATTGCGGCCAGCCATAAAAAACGCCCCGGCAGGAACCGGGGCGTTGTGATGACATGGGCATAGGCTGGCAATCAGAGGGCGCTGTCGCCGTGAAACAGTGCCTGCTCGCCGGATTTGAGCAGATAACCCTTCCAGAGGAAAAGTTGATAGGCACCGCCCTGCCAGGACCCGTTGCCCTCATCCCCTTGCCGGGTCAGCAAGGTCTGCTCACCGTTTGGCAGAGTCAGTTCGGCCTGGCTCTGGTCGGCATTGAACAGCAGGAAGGCGCTGCCAGTCTCATTCGCCTCGAGGGATTGCAGCCGCACCGCCTGTTCGAACAGTCGTACGCACTGGTTGGTCAGGGCGGACCACTGGTAGCCTGCGCTGCCGATGCAGTCATGGCTGTCACGATCACCACCAACCAGATGTTGCTCAGGTGTGCTGCAGGCCGCCAGCAGCAGGGAGGCGGTCATCAGAGTCAGAGTGCGCATGCTTACCCCTGCTTGTCTTCGAGATTGTCCCGCTCGATGACGATGTTGGAGAAACCCAGCTCCTTGAAGTAGTTCTCCTGATAATCTTTCACGCTCTTCTTGTCACGGCGGCAGACCTGCGCCAGCTGGGCCTCCATGGCGTGGAAGCTGGAAAGATCCAGGCCTTCAGCGGCGGCAATGGCGTCGTAGATGCTGCGGAACTTGTCGTTCGCGTAGCCGAGCTCTTTGGCCTGTTTTTTGTAGGTGTAGGTAATCTTAAACGCCATCTGGCCCTTCCTTCTTCGATTTGGCTTGCTTGCGCTGGACATAGAGATAGAGGCTCTCGACCTTCTCCCGGGCCCAGGGGGTTTTGCGCAAGAACTTCAAGCTGGACTTGATGCTGGGGTCGTCGGTGAAGCAGCGGATGTTTATCTGTTGTCCGAGCTCTTCCCAGCCATAGTGGTCGACCAGGGCGGTGACGATCGCCTCCAGGGTCAGCCCGTGCAGCGGGTTCTTTGGTTGCGAGGTGCCTGGCTGGTCACTCATGCCTTGGCCGCCAATGTGGCAAAGGGTTGACCCATGCGGGTAGTGACACCATTGGCCAGATGCGGTTCGAAGCCGGCCAACATGCCAGGTCCAAACAGGCAGACCACGGTACTTCCCAGCTTGAACAGGCCCATCTCGGCCCCTTTTTGCAGGGTGATGGCCTCATCACCGCGGTAATCCCAGCGCACCACTTCCTTCTGCTTGGTTGGTGCAATATTACCGGCCCAGATGGTCTCGATACTCGCGACGATTGTGGCACCGACCAGCACCAGCGCCATGGGGCCATGGGGAGTGCGGAAGGTGGCGACCACCCGTTCGTTGCGGGCAAACAGGTTGGGCACGTTCTCGGCGGTGAGCGGGTTGACGGAGAAGAGATCCCCCGGCACGAACACCATGCTCTCCAGCACGCCGTCCAGCGGCATATGGATGCGGTGGTAATCCTTGGGCGCCAGATAGATGGTGGCAAAGTCGCCATCCTTGAACGGCGCCACCAGATCTTCATAGCCACCCAGCAGTTCACGGGCGCTGTAGTCGTGGCCCTTGGCCTGGATGATGCGCCCCTGATGGATGGGGCCGAGCTGGCTGACAGTGCCATCCACCGGCAGCGCCAGGGTCATGGCATCCTCAACCAGCGGACGTATCTCCGGCTTGATCTCACGGGTGAAGAACTGGTTGAAGCTCTTGTAGTGGGCCGGGCTCTCGTGCAGCGCCTCGCTCATGTCGACGCCGTACTGCTTGATAAACGCCTCTATCACTTTGGTGGTGAGGTTGCCGGCTTCGGCAGCCGCAAGCTTGCCCACCAGACGGGAGAGGGCGTGTTTGGGCAGGCAGTATTGACCGGCAATTTTCAGGTTGTCAGTGATGCTCATGATCTTCATCGAAATAATAAGTTGAATGGGTCACAGTCGGGCCTGTTGGCGACCGTGGCGGGCTTCCTGCATGGTTTCCAGGATGCGGTGATAGTTGTGGAAGCGATCGGCGCTGATGTCGCCACGGTCGACCGCCGCACGCAGGGCACAGCCGGGATCGTCCTTGTGGGTGCAGTCGCGGAATCGGCAACCCCCCAGGTAGTCACGAAACTCGATGAAGCACCAGGTGATGCGATCGGCTTCCAGATGCCAGAGAGCGAACTCGCGGATCCCGGGGGAATCGATGAGATCGCCGCCGCTCGGGAAGTGATAGAGCCGCGCCGTGGTGGTGGTGTGCGTACCTAGCCCCGAGTTTTCGGAGATCTCGCCGGTCAGCACATCCAGCCCCGGCATCAGGGCATTGGTGAGCGACGATTTGCCCACCCCGGACTGGCCGACGAAGATGCTGATCTTGCCTTCGAACTGGGCCTTGAGTTCATCCAGCCCTTCGCCGCTCTCGCAACTGACCAGGATCACCTGGTAGCCCAGCTTGCGATAGGGGTCGAGCTGACTCTCGATGCGGGCGCGGGCCGCGGCATCCAGCATATCGACCTTGTTCAGCACGATGAGCGGCTGGATCTCCACATCCTCTGCGGCCACCAGATAGCGGTCGACGATATTGGTGGAGAACTCGGGCATCACCGCCGAGACGATGATGATCTGGTCTATATTGGCGGCGATGGGTTTGACCCCGTCGTAGAAGTCCGGCCTGGTCAGCACAGAGTGACGCGGATGCACCGCCTCTATAACCCCTGCGGTCGCGGCATTGAGGCCGGGACGCCAGACCACCTTGTCGCCGCACACCAGACTGCTGATGCTGCTGCGACGCAGGTTACTGCGGTGGATGGTGCCATCGACGGCTTCCACGTCCGCATGCTGACCGAAGCGGCTGATCACCACCCCTTCGATAGCCGGGCCAAACAGGGTGTCATCCACCACTGTGGTGTGATCTTTTTGCAGCCGCCGCTCGCGGTTGGCCTGGACGCGCCTTTGTTGACCCAGATTGAGTTTTGCTTTCTTTGCCACTCGATTCGCCAGTTTATGAACAGATCCAAAGCCAGTATGATACATGCAAATTGGCAAAATTCCGCCATTCCTCCCAATAGAGAGAGCAATCATGACAGTCAGCGCGCAGAACCTGGTATGGATCGACATGGAGATGACGGGTCTGGACCCCGAAGAGAACGTGGTACTGGAGATCGCCACCATCGTCACCGACAAGGATCTGAACGTGTTGGCACAAGGGCCGGTTATTGCCATCCACCAGAACGATGAAGAGCTGGCCAAGATGGATGACTGGAACGTCAATACCCATACCAAGAGCGGGTTGGTGGCCCGGGTCAAGGCGAGTCAGCACGATGAAGCCAAGGCCGTGGCCGAGACGCTCGCGTTTATCCGCCAGTGGGTACCGGAGCGTACCAGTCCGCTGTGCGGCAACAGCATAGGGCAGGATCGCCGCTTCATGGTCAAACACATGGGCGAGCTGGAAGCCTTCTTCCATTACCGCAACGTCGACGTCAGCACCATCAAGGAGCTGGTACGTCGCTGGCAGCCAGAACTGTTGGATCAGTTCACCAAGAGTGGTTCCCATCAGGCGCTGGACGACATCCGCGAATCCATTGCGGAACTGCGCTTCTATCGCAGCCATGTCTTCAAGATCTGAGTGCCAGGCAAGGGGTTACCATCGATTGGTTGCTAAAATCGACAGTTCGGCCAGCTTTTGAGCGAACGCGCGCAACCAGACGAAAAAGCCCTTGCAATTGGAAAGAGTGCTCTTATAATTCGGCTCCCGTGCAGTAGCGCAAGCAACCAAATGCTGCACGATTTGTTTTGATGCCATTTTATGGTGTGTGCGGGAATAGCTCAGTTGGTAGAGCACGACCTTGCCAAGGTCGGGGTCGCGAGTTCGAGTCTCGTTTCCCGCTCCAAATTGTGATGATGAAACTGGTTCAATCCAGCCCGATGCGGGAATAGCTCAGTTGGTAGAGCACGACCTTGCCAAGGTCGGGGTCGCGAGTTCGAGTCTCGTTTCCCGCTCCAATCATCCTCACTGACCACAAAATGACAACGCTGTTGCGGGAATAGCTCAGTTGGTAGAGCACGACCTTGCCAAGGTCGGGGTCGCGAGTTCGAGTCTCGTTTCCCGCTCCAAAGTGTGATGATGAAACTGGTTCAATCCAGCCCGATGCGGGAATAGCTCAGTTGGTAGAGCACGACCTTGCCAAGGTCGGGGTCGCGAGTTCGAGTCTCGTTTCCCGCTCCAATCATCTTCACCAGCGTAAAACGACCATTTATGTTGCGGGAATAGCTCAGTTGGTAGAGCACGACCTTGCCAAGGTCGGGGTCGCGAGTTCGAGTCTCGTTTCCCGCTCCAAATATTTGCAATGTGACATCCTGTTGCGGGAATAGCTCAGTTGGTAGAGCACGACCTTGCCAAGGTCGGGGTCGCGAGTTCGAGTCTCGTTTCCCGCTCCAACACATTTGCAAGTGACATTCTGTTGCGGGAATAGCTCAGTTGGTAGAGCACGACCTTGCCAAGGTCGGGGTCGCGAGTTCGAGTCTCGTTTCCCGCTCCAATTTCTCTCCTTGAAGTACACCAATCCAATATTTCAACTGAATCACCCCGGTTTTTCTAGACACTCAGCTGTTGAACGTTGAATTGCTCATTACATCGCGCTGCGATGCGTTGTCGTATATGGCGTTTATTCAGCGCTTCTCCCCCTCCTCCTGCAAGCAGGAACGGAAGTGCAGGCTCACACGGCGAGTTAAATAGGGAAAGCGGTTGTGACAAGAGATGGCAAATGGCGGGCAAAAAAATAGGAGGAGCAAGTCTCCTCCTACAGGCTCACTGGCGTGGCTTAGAGCAGAGTGACGTTCTCAGCCTGAGGGCCTTTGTTGCCCTGGGTCACAGTGAACTGGACTTTTTGACCTTCAGCCAGGGTTTTGAAACCTGTGCTCTGGATGGAGGAGAAGTGAACGAAAACGTCCGGTCCCTGGGATTGCTCGATAAAGCCAAAACCCTTGGTCTCATTGAACCATTTTACTTGGCCGGTGCGAATGTCAGACATGTGTTAAGTCCTATCTATAACAAAATGAAACTAAGCCTTGTTGGGCAGCATTTGCCTAGAAATCAGGGGTTGAAACATCACTGACCACGTCAATTTGTCCCAGTAGCATGTAGAACAATCCCTGTCTAAAGCACAAACGATTGTACGTGAGCGCGATCCCTTGTCAATTTGGCACTTTTCATTTTTTGAGCAAGCTAAACATATTGTGACGTCAGCGGCTTATTTCATGGCGTCAGGTCAAAAAAACGGGAGGCCAGCGCCTCCCGTTTTGTTATTCCTTGAGGGCGAACCCTTCGCCCTGCCGGTCATAACGGTAGACCGCCTGACCGTAGGAGCGGATCTCTACCCGCTGGATGCGGCGGGTGTCATCCACCAGAATGAAGATGGCGCGGCCCGATTGCAGGCGGGTCAGCGGGCGGTCCGGTCCTTCGATGGCGATCAGGCGACTGAGCTCGGCCCCCGGCAGCTCGAACTTGCGCCAGATGGAGTAGAGGGTCTCGCCGGCTTGCACCTCGTGTTGCAGCCAAGTGCCGTTGACCTTCTCTTCGACCGGTTTGGCTACAGCGGGTGCACTGCCAGCCACGCCATTGCCGACGGTAAGAGCCTGAGCAGGCACGGCCAGCGGCACTTCCAGCGAACCGGACGGGGCCGCTTTCGGGGCGGCAGGCGCAGGTTCCCAGGCCAGCAACAGCAGCCAGATGGGCACCAGTACCAGCAGGCCAATGGTGTGTTTGCGGGGCAGCGGGCTGGTCAGCTTGAATTTGCCTGCTTTGGCATCCTGACGGCGTTGGCCGAGGTTGCTCATCCCTTGGCCAAATCGTTGGCGCAGGGACAGGGTCGCGGCATTGATGCGATGAAGCAGGGATCCTTGTGATTCGTCTTGGCGACGCTGCTGGGCTCGTCTGTTATGGCCTCGTGGGCGACGGTCCGGGGTGGGCACGGCATTTACCTCTCACTACATTGCCTGCCATCAGGCAAATTCGTCGCCTATGGTAAACGGACTCGCCCCCGAGGGGGAGAGTCCTGATGCGGAAAATTATCAGCTGAGACGAAATTGACCCAATAATTGCTGCAATTTGTCGGCCGCCTGACGCAATGCCTGACTGGCTTTGGCCGTTTCGGTCGCATCCTGAGCAATGTCGTTGGCCAGTGCGTTGGTTTTTGACAGGTTGCCGGAGACGGTTTCGGAGACTGAGCTCTGCTCTTCGGCGGCGGAGGCTATCTGGTAGGTCATGTCGTTGATGGTGGAGATCGCCTTGTAGATGCTGCCGAGCGCCTCTTCTGCCAGATCCGCTTCGCTCACCGCCTGATGGGTCAGCTGCTGGCTCTGGGTGATGGCGTTGACCGCATTGGTGGAGCTCTGGCGGATCTTCTCGATCAGCTCCTGGGTGTTCTGTACCGCCTGCTGGGTGTTGCCCGCCAGTTTGCGTACCTCATCGGCCACCACCGCAAAGCCGCGCCCCTGTTCGCCTGCCCGGGCTGCCTCGATGGCGGCGTTGAGGGCGAGCAGGTTGGTCTGATCGGCAATCCCCTGAATCACGGTGAGGATGCTGGTGATCTGGGCGCTGTCGTTGGCCAGCCCTTCGACCACATCAGCCCCTTTACCGGCCTCTGCCGCGACCTTGTGCATCGACTGGATCACCTGCTGGAAGCGCTCCTTGCCCTGATCCGCCGCGCTTTGCGCCTGCTTGGCGGAGTCGGCGGTGTTGTTGGCGTGGGTGGCCACTTCCTGGCTGACATAGGACATCTCTTGCACCGCGGTCAGCATCTGCTCCATCTCCGCCTGGTGATGCTGCAGGTTGGTGTCGGTCTGACGGGCGATACGGTCGGTATCGCCAGCATGGCGGTTCACCTCGCTGGCGGTCTTGAGCACATCCCCCAGCAGCCCTTGCAGCTTGTCGATAAAGCGGTTGATGCCTTTGGCCAGATCCCCCAGCTCGTCCACCGAGCGGGTCGCGAGGCGTTTGGTGAGATCCCCCTCGCCATCGGCGATGTCATTCACCAGGCTGACCATCTGACGGATGGGCCCCGTGATACTGCGGGCTATCACCAGCATGGTGGCCAGCGCCAGCACCAGCACTATGAGTGCACCCACCAGTTGTTGGGTCATGGCGGCCCGGTTCATGTCACCCAGCTGGCTCTCCAGCTGGTCGGCTCCTGCCAGTACCACCTTGTAGGGCAGGGTGACGATGATGGCCCAGTTGCGGCTCATCCCCGGTACCATGATAGGCACAGAGATTCGGAATGATTCATCCAGCTCCTGGCGCTGCACTTCCGGTTTCAGGTATTGCTGCCACTGGTTGCCGAGCAGCTTGTCGGCCCGGCTGCCCAGCAGGCTGGTGTCGCCGCTGGTGCCGGTGATGACGCCAGCGGCGCTGACGATCAGGGTCTCGCCCTGGCCGTCATAGATGTTGCTGTTGAGGGACTGGGCCTGACGGCTGATGGAGTCCACCGCCAGATCCAGTGCGACGACGCCCTTGAATTGACCCGCCACCATGATGGGGGTGGTGATGGTGCTGACCAGCACCTGCTGGCCGTTGATGTCCACCTTGAAGGGATCGATGAGGCAGGAGCGGCCCTCCCGTTTCGGGCAGGCGTAGTAGTCGTTGGCCGGATTGCCAAACTCGTCGGCATCGCTCTTCTCGATGGAGAGCAGCAGGTCTGTGCCTATCTGCTCCTTGTCACGGTAGAAGTAGGGGACGAAACGGCCCTGGCTGTCACTGCCCAGTGCCGTTTGACCGGCGAAGGCGGCGTCCTGGTCGTCGAAGCCGTTGGGCTCGAAGCCGGCGAAGGCGCCATACAGTTGGGGTTCCAGGTTGAGCTGTGCCTTGAGCAGGTCGGTCGCCTGCTGGCGATCCAGTGGCAGCTTGCCCTGCTGCTGCAGGGCGAGGGCACTGGCCATCTGCTGGGTATAGGAGAGCCCCTTTTGCAGCAACTGGTTGATGGTGGCGGCCTCGGCGCGGGCGTTGGCACTGACCTTCTGCCAGGCCTCCTGCTGCAGGGCGGCGCGGCTGGAACTGATGGTCAGTTGCTGGGTCTGTTGACCGGAATACTGGTTGAGCAGGATCAATATGACCAGGGCTGTGGTCATGGCGATCCCGGTCATCACCAGAATGCGATTCTGGATAGAACGGAACTGCATCGTCTCTTCCTTGTGTCGTGAGAAGTAGTGTGAGAGTTATTTGACTGTCGGCCGGAGGAGGCTGCTCTCCAACATGCCCCATAGCAAATCGGAAATGCCGCTTCTGTTTTGCGATCCCCCTCAAATATCAGGTGCTAAGCGGTCACCAGACACATTTAACCCCCTACTTTAGCGTGCCACAACCTCATGGTTTTCCCATCCGGGATTCTGAGTGCTAAAATGCGACGGTTTTTTCTAACGAATTGGCCCAAGGCCCTCTACACAAGGCTTAAAGATGAAAGTCAAAACCCGTTTTGCTCCCAGCCCGACCGGCTTTTTGCATGTCGGCGGTGCCCGTACCGCACTCTATTCCTGGTTGTTTGCAAAGAGCCAGGGCGGTGAGTTCGTGCTGCGTATTGAGGATACCGACCTGGAACGTTCCACTCAGGAGGCGATCGACGCCATCATTGAGGGCATGGAATGGCTGGAGCTGAACTGGGATGAGGGTCCCTACTACCAGACCAAGCGTTTCGATCGCTACAACGGCATCATCGACGAGATGCTGGCCGATGGTCGCGCCTACAAGTGCTATTGCTCCCGTGAGCGGCTGGATGCGCTGCGCGAAGGCCAGATGGCCAACGGCGAGAAGCCCCGTTATGACGGCACGTGCCGGGATGGCGCCCACGATCACCCGGCCGATGCGCCACACGTTATTCGCTTCCGCAACCCGACCGAAGGCTCCGTGGTGTTCGACGACCACGTGCGTGGCCGCATCGAGTTCGCCAACACCGAGCTTGACGATCTCATCATCCGTCGTACCGATGGCGCGCCGACCTACAACTTCTGCGTAGTGGTCGATGACTGGGATATGGAGATCACCCATGTGGTGCGTGGTGAAGACCACATCAACAATACCCCGCGCCAGATCAACATCTACAAGGCGCTGAACGCCCCAGTGCCGGAGTTTGCCCACGTCTCCATGATCCTGGGTGACGACGGTGCCAAGCTCTCCAAGCGCCACGGTGCTGTCTCTGTGATGCAGTACCGCGATGACGGCTACCTGCCGGAAGCGCTGCTGAACTATCTGGTGCGTCTGGGCTGGTCCCACGGCGATCAGGAGATCTTCACCCTGGACGAGATGATCAAGCTGTTCAGCCTGGATGCCATCTCCAAGTCCGCCTCCGCCTTCAACACCGACAAGCTCTTGTGGCTGAACAACCACTACATGCGCAGCCTGGATCCGGCTTATGTTGCCAAGCATCTGGCCTGGCACATGGCAAACCAGCAGATCGACACCAGCAAGGGCCCGGCGTTGCCTGCGGTGGTCACCCTGCTGGCCGAGCGCTGCAACACCCTGGTGGAGATGGCCGCCCAGAGCCGCTATCTGTTCGAAGAGTACGAAGCCATCGACGAAGCGGCCGCCAAGAAGCACCTGCGCGGTGTGGCTGCCGAGCCGTTGACCCTGGCCAAGGCCAAGCTGGCCGCACTGGATAGCTGGACCACCGAAGCGCTGCACGAGCTGATTGAAGCCACTGCCGCCGAGCTGGGTCAGGGCATGGGCAAGGTTGGTATGCCGCTGCGTGTTGCCGTCACCGGTCTGGGTCAGTCCCCGGGTATCGACGCCGTGATGGCACTGGTGGGCAAGGAGCGGGTGCTGGCCCGCATCGACCGCGCTTTGGCCTATATAGAAGCGCGCATGGCCGCGGAATAAGTGCCTGTGATGGCATGCGAAAGGGCTCCCGTGAGGAGCCCTTTGTTTTTGTCCGCTAACCAGATTTGTGACATAAAACAGCGAGATAGCGGTAGTGCTGTCGGTAAAAACAGCTAACTGATTGAATTTTGACTAAACGCGCCAGTCGGCGTTATTTTTGGGTTGACAGCAAAGCGGGTGATGCCTATCATGCGCCTCCGTTGCCGGAGATAACTTCGTCAGCGCCGAGGTGAGTTGGGGTTATAGCTCAGCTGGGAGAGCGCTTGCATGGCATGCAAGAGGTCCGCGGTTCGATCCCGCGTAGCTCCACCAAATTCTCCTCGAACAATCTGGAATCAAAGGGGTTATAGCTCAGCTGGGAGAGCGCTTGCATGGCATGCAAGAGGTCCGCGGTTCGATCCCGCGTAGCTCCACCAGATTCCAAATTGGCAATTGCAGTACCCAGGGCGTGCGGTGTGTATCACCCAGGCCGACCTTTGTGGGGTTATAGCTCAGCTGGGAGAGCGCTTGCATGGCATGCAAGAGGTCCGCGGTTCGATCCCGCGTAGCTCCACCACTATTTACGGCAAATGGCCGCCAGAACCATTTGTTGAGTACGAAATTTGGGGTTATAGCTCAGCTGGGAGAGCGCTTGCATGGCATGCAAGAGGTCCGCGGTTCGATCCCGCGTAGCTCCACCACTCTTTACGACAGATGGCCGCCAGAACCATTTGTTGGGTACGAAATTTGGGGTTATAGCTCAGCTGGGAGAGCGCTTGCATGGCATGCAAGAGGTCCGCGGTTCGATCCCGCGTAGCTCCACCAATTTCTTGTAACAAGAAGCCAAAAGGCCACCGTTATCGCGATGGCCTTTTTGTTTTGGCTCATTTTTCGTCCAGCCCGTCTCTTGCCCGTAAAAAAGCCCGCATCGCAGCGGGCTTTTGGCGTGATGGCAAGGCCGCATCAGCCGCGGCGACGACGCCAGGCCAGCGGCAGCAAGGCCAGCAGCAGGGCGCCCATGGCACCGCCGCCGCCATTGCTCTCTTCTTTCAGCTTGAGATCGACGATGATGGGATCATGGTCGGAGGCGCTGAACGGGTTGCCGGACTTGATCATGTCGCCGCTGAAATCACGGCCGTACTCGAACAGGTTGCTTTCGAACGAGTTGATGTGCCAGTCGGCGACCGCGATGACCTTGCTGGCCAGCGCCGGGTTGGCGAGGGCATAGTCTAGGGTGCCAAGTTCGGCCTCGTAGCTGTAGGAGATGGCCTTCTCCTTGTTGAACTTGACGTTCATGTCGATCAGGCCGTAGCCCTTGCTCACCTCGCTGCCGGTCTGTTCATAGACTTGATCGCCGAGGAAGGTCTGGGAAGCGGAGACTATCTTGCGCTGACCCTCGGTCGGCAGATAGTCGGTCAGCACCCTGATCGCATCTTCCCTAGCGTAGGAGTTGAAATCCCCCACCAGCAGCACCTGGCCCGGCAGCGTGCTCACCGCCTCGCCCAGCACCTTGGCGGCACTGACCCGGAACTCGGTGCACTTGCCTTGCAGATCGGCCGGCTCCTTGCCATCCAGGTTCTCCAGGCAGCCGGATCCCTTTGACTTGAGGTGGTTGACCACCAGGGTCAGCGGCTCCTTGCTGCCCTCGACGGTGAAACGTTGCACCAGAGCGTCACGCTGGGAGGCCTGTTTCTCGACCCCTTTCGCGTCCTGGTATTTTTGTACCGGCAGCGCGATGACGCTGGCATCTCCCTGCGGCGTCAGCCTGGCGGGTCGGTAGATCATGGCCACCATGATGGCGTCGTCACCGAAGAAGCGCTCGTTGCCAAGCAGCGCCTTGGGCAGGGCCACGAAGGCGTACTGCTTGCTGGCATCCTTCTGCCGGGCGTTGAGGCTTTGCACCAGATCACTGATGGCGGAGTGGCTGTCGAAGCCGTTGTTCTCCATCTCCATCAGGCCGAGCAGGTCGGCATCCATCTCTGTGATGGCGTTGACTATCTTGGTGCGCTGCAGCTGGAAGTCCTCCAGGTTCTTGGCACCGCGGTTGCAGCCCTTGGCGCCGTCCGCATCCGCCTGATCCTTGCACAGTACGTTGAGTGCGCCACCCACGCTGGAGTGGCTTGTGAAGTAGTTGAGCACGTTGAAGCTGCCGATGCGCAAGTCGGTGCCATCGGCACGGGCCGGGGCGCTCTGGCGATCGTTGTCGCTGGTGCGCAGCAGATCGCCGGCGGTGATCACCTGATCCTGCGGCACTATCAGCCGGTATTCGTTGTAGCTGTAACCCACCAGTGCATCCAGATTGACCGGGGCGTCGCCGATGCGCAGGTAATCCTGCTCCGGCTCCCAGCCCGGCAGCCAGGGCAGCTTGCCATCGGCGGCCTTGAAGTCGGATTCGAGGAACACCCGGTTGTTGGCGTTGGCCTTGGCCAGTGCCTTGGCGGCCTTGCTGTCTGCCTCGTGCAGCTGGGTCGGCTTCATCAGTGGCGCCTGGTGGGAGAGCACCAGGTTGTTGCGTTTGGCGGCGTAGTCATAGCTGAAATTGCGGCTTATCTTGAGCGCGCTGTCGGCATCCAGCCGCACCCGCATCCCTTCATGACGCTCCAGCGCCCGGGCCAGGGTCTCGTTTTCCAGTACCCGCAGCGGCACGGCGGCAGGGGCCGCCCCCTGGGCGAGGACTTGCAGGCGCGGGATGCCGCTGTCAACGATCGGCTTGAGCTGGGTGTGGTTGTAGTACTCCTCGACCTTGGCCTCCAGGCAGATTTCGGCGCCCGGCTTGATGTCCGGGTACTTGCTGGCGAAGTGCTTGTCATTGAGGTAGACGAAGATGCCGTCCGAGGTCTGGGGGTTGCCATCACCCTGCACATCTTGCAGGTAGAACCCCTTGTTGAGGCTTTCGCCAAGCGCGGAGACCACCGCCTTGACCATGACGCTCTGGGGGCTTTCGAACTTGTCGCTGGGAATGAGCGGACTCTTGTTGCCACTGCCCTGAATGACGGGAATGGGGGTGAGGAGACTGTCAGCCGGGCAGCTGAAGCTGGCGGCATGGAGGGATGGGGAGGCGATCGCAATCCCCACGGCCAGCGACAGCAGGGTACGTGTTCCTTTCATAAGGGTTCCTTTTTTATTTTTTGCCAGTGTTTCCATCGCCTTGGCTCATCGGCCAAGGGCGCGCATTGTCACATTTCTGGCATGCCATACCAGTGAGCCAACGCACATTACGGGGATGCAAATGAGAGCGCTCTCGTTTTTTTGACTTGGCTAACAGTATGAAATTAATGATAAAAAAGTTAATTAAACCCAGGCAGCAACTGTGATCTGGCTGGCATCCACATATTTTTCTTCGAGAATGAAGATTGAGGCCCGGTTGCTTGATTTCTATACTCATCTTGTTCCTCACGGAACCCAGATAAAGGGCAATCCGGCCGGGATGCCGGGACGCAATGCCTCCGGTCTCCAGCTCAGTCGAGTTCGAGCGCGGGGGCTTCCCGGGGGGATGGTGGAGTCTGTGGCAGGTCCATTGCCAGTTGTCTGCCCCCATGGCGCAGGTTGCGATTGTTCTTTGTCCTGGTGACCAATGCCAAGACAAAACAAGGAAGAAACAATATGCAACAGACCTTTAGGTCCAGCAGGCTTGCCATGCTGGTGGCCCTGGCTGCCATGCCCGCCGGGGCACAAGCCGTGTCTTATCCCGCCTATCAGGCTGGCACCGCCTACAAGAGTGGCGATGTGGTCAGCAATGCAGGCTCCCTCTACGAATGCAAAGAATTTCCCTACTCCGGCTGGTGTGGGGCCTCGCCCTATCACTATGCCCCCGGGGTGGGGGTGGTCTGGGCCGATGCCTGGAAGCTCTATGGCGGCGAGGTGCCACCACCGGCGCTCGGACTGGCAATCAGTTCGCCCGCCTCTGGTAGCGCTTTCAACGAGGGCGCCCCCGTGGCTTTGGCGGTGACCTTGAGCGGCAACAGTAGTGCCTTGGTCAAGGTCGAGTATCTGGTCGATGGCAAGCAGGTCGCATTGAGCAGTGCATTCCCCTGGTCAGCCAGCTGGGTCGCCACCGGTGTTGGCCCCCATCAACTCACATCTCGTGGGTTGGACAAGGATGGCAAGCTGCTGAGCGAGGCAAATGCCAGTTTCAACGTCAACGCCGTGGTCGCGCCGGAGGCGCCCAGGGTGAGCATCAGCAGCCCGGCCAATGGCGCCAAGGTGACCCTGGGTCGCAGCGGGGCGGTCAGTGGCAAGGTCACCGATGCCAACAATGACGTGGCCAGAGTCGAGCTCTATGTGGATGGCAAGAAGGTGGGCGAGGACGTCAGCGCCCCCTGGCAGGTGAGCTGGACGCCCCAGAGCAAGGGGGCTGCCGGCCTCAAGCTGGTAGCGACCGACAAGGAAAATCTGGTAGGCGAGTCGGCCCAGGTCGATGTGCAGGTGGAAGAGGCGGCTCTGCCGCCCACAGGGGGCAACCTCTCCTGCGATATCCGTCAGATCTATCGCCCGGACGGTTACGAGTGCATGGGGGATGACCATGCCCGCCGGGTCATCGGCTACTTCACCTCCTGGCGCACCGGCAAGAATGGCCTGCCCGCCTATCTGGTGAGCGACATCCCCTGGGACAAGATCACCCACATCAACTATGCCTTCGCGGCCGTGGATGAGCAGAGCCACCTGATCAAGGTAGACGACGCGGCCACCAAGATGACCTGGAGCGGGGTGCCGGGTGCCGAGATGGATCCTGAATTTGCCTACCAGGGCCACTTCAACCTGCTGTCGAAGTACAAGAAGCAGTATCCGGACGTGAAGACCCTCATCTCCGTTGGGGGCTGGGCCGATACCCGCGGCTTCTACACCGCCACCACCCAGGGCGACTGCTCGGTCAATACTGCCGGTATCAACACCCTGGCCGACTCGGCGGTGAGCTTTATCCGCCAATACGGCTTTGACGGGGTCGATATCGACTACGAATACCCCACCTCCATGAAGGATGCGGGCAACCCCAACGACTTCCCGCTCTCCAATCAGTGCCGGGCCAAGCTGTTTGCCAACTACGAGGTGCTGATGAAGACCTTGCGGGCGCGGCTCGACAACGCTGGTAACGAAGATGGCCGCAAGTACATGCTGACCATCGCCTCACCGGCATCGGCCTATCTGCTGCGCGGGATGGAGAACTTCCAGGTCACCCGGTACCTCGATTACGTCAACCTGATGACCTATGACTTCCACGGCGCCTGGAACCATTTTGTCGGTCACAACGCGGCGCTGTTCGACAACAATGCCGACCCCGAGCTCTCCCACTGGGGCGTCTATAACCAGACCCAGTTTGGTGGCATCGGTTACCTCAACGCCGCCTGGTCTGCCCACTATTTCCGTGGTGCGCTGGCGGCCGGCAAGATCAACGTGGGTGTGCCCTATTACACCCGCGGCTGGCAGGGGGTGAGCGGTGGCAGCCATGGCTTCGGCGGCAAGGCGGCCCTGCCGAGCCAGAACCAGTGTCAGCCAGGCACTGGCGGCAGCACCATTCCGTGTGGCAACGGGGCGGTCGGCATCGACAACATCTGGCACGATCTCGACAAGAACGGCAAAGAGATCGGCGGCGGCGCCGTGCCCATGTGGCATGCCAAGAACCTGGAGCACGCGGCCAGCCTCGGTATCACCACGCTGCCGAGTTACGGCATCGCCTGGGGTCTGGATCCCAACAATCCGGCGCACGTGATGCAGGGCACGTATGTGCGTTACTACGATGACAAGGCCCACGCGCCCTGGTTGTGGAACGCAGAGAAGAAGGTGTTCCTCTCCACCGAAGATGAAGAGTCCATGGGCCACAAGCTGGACTACATCATCAAGCGCGAGTTGGGCGGTGTCATGTTCTGGGAGATGGCGGGCGACTACGCCTTCGATCCGGCCAAGAACGAGTACGGCATGGGCAGCACTCTGACCACCCTGGCCTATGAGAAGTTTGCCAAGGCAACCCCGTACAACGCCAAGCAGAATGATCTGGCCGCGCCGAGCGCCCAACTCGACATCCAGGTCAGCCTCTCCGGCTTCAAGGAAGGGGACTCCAACTACCCGATCAACCCGACACTCAAGCTGGTCAACAAGTCGACCCAGACTATTGTGGGCGGCGCGCGCATCGAGTTTCTGGTGCCCACTTCCACCTCTGACACCATCACGGATCAGAGTGGCATGGGGTTGAAAGTGGTAGAGAGCGGTGGCAACGACAACTCGGAAGGCATTGCGGGCGAGAAGGACTTCCACAAGGTCGCCATGACCCTGCCGGGCTGGCAGACCCTGGCACCGGGGGCCGAAATTGAAGTCGCCATGACTTACTACCTGCCAGCCGCCGGTGTGCCGAGCGGCATGCGCCTCATCAGTGGCAGCCAGACCATAGGGCTCAAGGCCGAGTTCCCGACCCTGCCGGAGGCGGTACTGGGCTCCGGCGGCGAGACCAGCTGCAGCAGCCAAAACATCAATCCGGCGGCCTACAAGGCCTATCCGAGCTGGCCGCAGGGGGATCACGCCAATGGTGGCGATCGCATGACCCATAACAAGGTGGTGTGGCAGGCGAACTGGTGGACCAGCAGCGAACCCAAGGCCACCGATGGCAGCTGGAAGCTGGTATGTAGTTACTGATCTGATAACTCCTGTGTTGACGCCATGGGTGGCAAGGCAGTACCAGTAGGATCAATCCGGAGCCCAGGCTCCGGATTTTTTATGGCGGAATATATAAAAAGAGGGGGATAAAAAAGACCGCTCCGAAGAGCGGCCAATTGCCACCAAGGCAACCTGTGGGGCGGTCCCTTGTTATGTGCCGCGGGCGGGGCCAAACCGTGACCTTGTTTATTGGGTGACGGCGCCGCCCTGTTGCTCCTTGAGGAAGTTTATCCAGGGAGAGGCACGGCCACTGACGTTGCCATTCTGGGCGGCCTGGGTGAAGGCGGAGAGCGCCTCCTTCGGTTTTTGCTGCTCAAAATAGGCGACCCCGGTCAGGAATTTCAGATCGGCGCGTTGTTCACCATTGGCATTGGCCGCAGGCTTGGCGGCCAGGGCCACCAGATCCTGATAGCGTTTGCTCTGGATCATCATGCGCGCCATCTTCAATTGCAGTTCGGCATCCGGAGCCAGCTTGTAGGATCTCGCCAGGGTATCGATGGCGGGATCCAGCTCCTTGGCCTGATGCCAGTAGTTGGCCAGTGCCTTGAAGTTGGTTGCGCTGTTCTCTATGGTGCCCTCCTTCATCGCCTTCTCCATCACGCGTGCCGCCCGGTGAGGAATACCGGCGAAGGCCAGGTAGTTGGCCAGCCGCTGCAATTCGGCCGGCTCGGTCAGCATACCGAGGTGGTAGGCTGATTCGAGCGCCGCCAGCGCCTTGCCATCGTTGCCCGCCTGCATGTGCATGGCCGAGAGCTGGGTCCAGTACTTTTTCTTGGCCGGGTACATGTCGACCAGGGTCGTCAGCACTTCGGTGGCCGGTTTGTACTGTTTCAGCTCGTAATGAGCCCCCATCTTCAGCAGATACCAGGACTCCGGCGCTTTACCTGCCGAGAGCTTGATCGCCTGATCTACCGCCGGGATAGCTTCCCGGTACTGCTTGAGTTGTACGTGGGCGTTGGCCAGCGTGATGTAGGCGTGCGGGGTCGGTTTCTCATCCTTGCCGAGACTCGCAAACCACTGGTTCATGGTACTGATGGAGGCCTTGAAGTTGCCCTCCGCCATGTAGAGCTGGGCCAGGTTGTAGCGCACCTGCTGGGCCACGGGTTGCGGCAGGCCGCCAGTGGCGATGGCATCGGCAAAGTATGTGGTCGCCTGACCGTACTTCTCCTGCTGCGCCGCCACGAAGCCGAGGGTCTGCAGTATCACCCCCTTGTCGTAGACCCGCTCACCGGCGCCGGACAGCGCCTCCTGCAGCTTGGCATTGGCCTCGCCGTATTTCTTCTCGGTGATCAACGCCTGTGCCTTGTTGACCGCGCGATAGGCGCGGTCAGAGAGGGCCGGCTGCTCGGCGGCCCAGCTGGCTGTGCTGAGTAGCACCGCCATGGCAACCGGGGCGAGGATCAGGGTGTGTAACTTTTTCATCGCCACCTTCCTTAGTTGACCGCAAACTCGATTTCTTGCTGCATGCGGGTGGCCTGCGCCTTGCCATCGACCATGGCCGGTTTAAACGTCCATTTGGCGATGGTCTTGCGCGCCTCCTTGCCGAGGTCATAGCTGCGGGGCTCTTCTTTCACGATCCGCACGTTGCTGACGGTGCCACGTTCGGTCACGGTGAACTCTACCAGCACCTTGCCGGAGGCGAGTCCCGCCAGCGCCGCCTTGCGGGGCATCATGGGTTCGAAGGTCGCCATCGGAATGGCGCCGTTGTTGCCACCCATGCCGCCCCCCCCCCCGCCTGTGCTGTAGGCGCCGAGGGCGTTGCCACCACCTATGTTGACCGGGAGGTCGAGCTTGGGCATGTCCATCGGCGAGCTTTCCATCTGCGGCCGATCCGTGCTGGCCACTTCCATCTCGGGAGGGGGAGGTGGCCGGTTCGGCGGCGGCGGTTTGGGCAGCTCGCGTTGTCTCTCTTGCAGGGTTTCCTGAGGGCGAACCCGAATGAAGTCGGTCATGCTGACGTCTTCGGATTCCACCAACTCCCGGTGATCCGGTGTGATGAGCTTGTTCATTCCCAGAAACAGGAAGAACACCACCACACAGGAGACAGCCAACGATATCAGGTATCTCATAGGTCTATCTCCGGCATCAGCTGCTCTTGTCTGCCGCGATGGAGATGTTCTGGACACCGGCCATGCGGATCTGATCCATGACCTGGACCACCAGACCTGAACGGGATTCGTTATCGGCCTGGATCACCACGGCGCTCTCCGGATTCTCGGCCCGCAGCCGCTCTATGTTGGCCCGTACTGCCCCCACTTCGACGATACGCTTGTCGACCCAAACCTGACCGTTCTCGCGCACCGCGACCATGATGTTCCCCTTCTTCACTGTCTCGGCCGTGCTGGCGCTCGGGCGGTTGATCTCCACGCCGGACTCCTTGACGAACGAAGTGGTGACGATGAAGAAGATCAGCATGATGAACACTATGTCCAGCATGGGGGTCAAATCGATGGCCGCCTCATCAGCACTGCTGTCGCTGTGACGTTTTCTCATGGCAAAAACTCCTTGCTTGTTCTGTGCCCCCGCCAGGCTCGCGTCCGGCGGGGGAGTGCATCCTGCATCAACCGTGTTTCAGGTTGTCTTCCAGCTTCTCGACCGCCAGCTTGGCCTTGTGATCGAGCTGGTTGACAAAAAACAGGCCGGAAAGGGCGGCAATCATGCCCGCCATGGTCGGTACCGTCGCCTTGGAAATGCCCGAGGCCATCGCCCTAGGGGAGCCGGTGCCGGTGATGGCCAGGGTGTCAAACACCTGCACCATACCCACCACGGTTCCCAGCAGCCCCATCAGTGGACAGAGGGCGATCAGCACCTTGATGACCGGCATTCCCTTGTCTACCGCCATGGCAACCCGAGAGACCAGCTCGCGCCGGATCTGCTTGGCAGACCACGAAAGATGGTCGCTGCGGGCCTGCCAGGTTGCCTTGGTCTGTTTCACCTGCTTGGGGTAGACCGCTATGAAGTAGAACCTGCGCTCCAGTAGCAGGGCCCACATCATCAGGGTCAGGAAGAACAGGGCGACCAGTACGTCGCCCCCCAATCCCAGAAACCGGCGGACCGACTCGACTTCTTCAATCAACCAGAACCACATGGGTGACTCCTTACGCTGCGGCTTTGGAGGCGTGCAGACGTTCCTGATAACGGGCGACGAAACCGGCGCTCTGCTCTTCCAGCACCTGGATGAGACGACGGCTCTGGGTCTGCACTATGGTGTAGAGGAACAGCATGGGCACGGCCACGACCAGACCCTGCATGGTGGTCACCAGCGCCTCCGAGATACCACCCGCCATCAGCTTGGGATCACCGGTACCGAACAGGGTAATGGCCTGGAAGGTAGCGATCATCCCCACCACGGTACCGAGCAGACCCAGCAGCGGTGCGACTGAGGCGATCAGCTTGATGATGCTGATGCCCTTCTCGAATTTGGGCACATTGCGCAGAATGATCTCGTCCAGTTTGGATTCCAGATCCTCTATGTTGTCACCGCTATGGCTCTGGTAAGCCCCCAACATCTCGCCGATGGGGTTGCCCTTGATGATCTGATCGGATTTCAGCTGCTTGCGCATGGCGCCGCCGATGAGGGAGAGGCGGGCGCCGCAGAACAGGGCCAGCAGGGTGCCGATGACCCCCAATGCCAGGATCACATAACCCACGGAACCACCCTGATCGATACGCTCCTTGAGGGTCGGTGACTGCACCAGCAGGGAGAGGATCACGCCGCGGGACGGGTCGACGAAGATGGGCTTGACGCCACCACCACCCTGTTCAAACTCGGCGATAGGTGCCAGTACGCTCTTCTCCGGCTGACGGGAGAGTTGTTCGAACTTGCCGGTCTCCGGCACGAAGGTGAGGTACTTGCCCTCGGAGACGGTGTTGAATTCACCGATCTGGGTCACTGTCTTCTCGGCCTGGTTGCCCTCGCCGTACACCACGGTCGCCGGCATCTGACTCACCTTGCCACCGTCAACCATGCGGCTGAGGGTGGTGGTCCAGAAGGCAGTCAGATCATCGCTGGAGGGGAGCTCCTTGCTCTCTGCCAGACGGGTCAGCAGCGCCGCCTGCTCAGGGTGCTCGACCCGGCGGGCGGAGGCATTGAAGATCCCCTTGAACTCACCGGCAAACTGACGCAGCACCCCGAACATCTCGCCCATGTTGCCGGAACGCTGGCGCAGGGTGTCAGTCAGCTCGGTCAGCTGCTTGTCGTTGGCATCGAAGGTCGCCTTGAGCTGTTCGCCCTTGGCGGTTTCGGCAGCCAGCTCGGCCTTGGCCTTGGCCAGCAATGCCCCTTGCTCGTTTTTGTAAGCCAGGAAGCGGGCTTCCCGCTCCTTGTTGAGCTGGGATTCGCTCAGGCTGGAGGCCTTGACCTGATTGAGCAGCGCGTTCAGATCTACCGGTTTCTCGGCGGCGGTCACCGGCAGGATGATCAGGGTGGCTCCCGCCATCAGGGAGGCAATAGCAAGTTTGATTCCTTTCATGATGCTTTCTCCGCAGTTTGAACCGGCAGCTTGATGAGCGCGGGGGGCGCCTGCTTCTTGGCGATACGCAAGCCCTGTTCGACTGCACTGCGATACTCCTGGGGCAGCTCTTCCCATTGACGGGTCTTCTTGTTCCACATGCCGGTCTCATTGCCATCCGGGGATTGGTAGAGCAGGGCGATGCGGCCGACGCGCAGGAACTCGTAGGTCTTCTCGGTGCCAGCCTTGTCCAGACTGGCCTTGTAGGACTCGATGGTGCGGCTGAAGCCCTCCTCGATCTGGTAGGCTTCCAGGATCTTGCGGTACTTCTCGGAGATGGTGACATCGGCCCGGTTCATCAGGTCCGTCAGGGCTGCCACGCGGTCCTCCCGCTCGACTTTCTGGAACGGCAGATCCAGAGAGACGAACTGCTCGAGGGAGTCGATCATCTTGAGCATCAGGGGGACGACTTCGGTGCTGGTCTGATCGATCTGGGCGATCTGGCGCTGCATCGAGGCCAGCTCTGTGGTCTGGGAGTCGACCATCTTGCCCACCTGCTCGTTGTAGGTGCGCAGACTGTCGACCTGGCGCAGGGCGGCCTTGTACTGCGCCAGGGCAGACTCGGCAGACTCGGCGTAGTTGTCGATCTTCTGCTGGGACACTTTGGATGCATTGTTGGTGGCGGCTTGAGCGTCCACTGCCTGACCGGCAGAGGCGGCACTCAGAGTGAAGCTGGTCAGCAAGGCAGCAGAAACCAGGCTGCCGAGGAGCGCTTTCTTCATTGTAATTGTCCTTGTCTTCATAGGTTTACCCTATCTCCGTAACTTCCTTGGACGTTGGGCAAAGCCGGCCCGACCGGGCCGGCTTGGGTTGTATATCAACGAGGTTGATTAGAACTTCTGGGTGTAGTCGAGGTAGACGACGCGCCCGTCGATGTTGTAGAGGTCTTCGTCATAGGTGAAGCCGTCGCTGGAGAGCGAGGGGTCTACGTTGAACATGTTCCTCACACCGGCTTGCAGCTTGCCATTCCAGGGGGTGTCAACCGCGACGTTCAGGTTCCAGGTGGTCTGGGACGCAATATGCCCCTCTTTCTGACCATCTACGTAATCCTGGCTCTGGGAGTCGATGTAGTTGGCACTCAGGTAGGTATCCATGTTCCACCACTGCGGCACATTGACCCCGACGCCGGAGTTGAAGCGCAGTTCCGGCTTGGCGTTCCAGCCCTTCTTGTCGACCATGGGACCACCGGCGAACAGACCCTCTTCGTATTTCAGAATGTAGGTGCTGCCGAAGTCGTAGCGTACTGTCACGACGTCGAAGTCGTACTTGTAATCCGCCTTGAAATCCAGACCGCTGGTCTTGAGCTGACCCAGGTTGACCATGCCAGCATAGACCTGCTCCACATCGCCATTGGCATCGCGGATGACGTTCGGGTTGCTGCCGGTATTCAGCTCCTGATAGAACTGGGTCTGGGTGGTCGCCAGCTGGATCACGTCATCTATCTTGATGTAGTAGTAATCCAGCGAGAGGTTGAGATCGTCGATCGGGCTATACGCAGTGCCTATGCCGAAGGTGTCAGCCGTCTCTTCCTTCAGCTTCTTGTTGGATTGGCGAATCGTGGTGAACTGCTCTTCCGGGCAGTTGGCCACCCCGTTTGCCCGGCAGGAGACATAGTCCTTGGCAAAGTCGGCGGAGTCGGCATCGGCGGCATAGAGATCATCCAGACCCGGAGCACGGAAGGATTGTGACCAGGAGGTACGGAACAACAGATTGTCCAGCGGCTGATAACGCAGGCTCGCCTTGGGCGAGAAGGCGCTGCCAAAGTCGCTGTACTTGTCGTAACGACCGGCCAGGTTCAACTCGATCTGCTCGGTGATGGGGATCAAGCTCTCGATGTAGGTGGCGAAGACGTCGCGTACACCGCCACCCGAGTTGCCGGCAGAGCCGATGACGTTGCCAGCTTCGGACTGGCTGTCGTAGGTGTCAGAGTAGGTCCAATCGTTGTATTCTGCGCCCAGAAACCAGCCGATGGGGCCGGCCGGCAGCTCGCCCATGCTCCAGCCCAGGCCGCCGTACCACTGGAAGAAATCCATCTTGGAAGTACGGCTGATGTCGTAGGAGAGGCTGTTGGTCGCCGCGTTGGAGAACTCGCCGTTCTTGAAGTTGCCCGCATCGACCTGTTGCTGGACCGCCGGGTTCAGCACATAACCTGTTCCACGGTTCTTGTTGTCAGTCTTGGAATACATGTAGCCTGCACTCCACTCCACATCGCCCACCGCTTCGGTCGGCAGCGCGCCTTCAAAGCCCAGGTTGATGCTGCCGGTCATGTCGGTGACGTCGTTGTCACGGGGGCCGACGTTGTTGAAGCGGTAGTAGACGGTGGCCTTCTCGCCGATGAAGCCGTTGTCGGCCAGCAGCTGGGCACCGCCCGGGGTGGTGCCGTCGATGCTGAAGGGGCCAGGAGCCGGGGCGGAGCGGCCAAAGCTGGTGATGCGCGAGCCGATCAGCTGGGGCACGAAGTCGACGCTGTCATTGACGTGATAGCGCCCGTTGACGTAGACGGTGTCGCGGTTGCGAGAGGCGGTCTTGGCGGCAACCTGGGCGAAGTCGAAGCGGCAAGTCGAGTCGACAGGCACGAACCCGGTGCCAGTATTGGCACAGTCGACGCCTTTCAGTGTGCGGGTGACCGTCTTGCCGGTGGCGGCATCGACCCCCTTGATGTTGCGGCCATACAGGCTGGGAGCGGAGGCGCCCTGTAATGCCAGATAATCGCGATCCTTGTAGTAGATCTCGTCTTTGACATCGTGTTCATAGACCATCATCAGGGCGCCCTTCTCCCCTGTGATACCGCTGACAATGGAGCCATTCTTCTCGTCGCCACCCTCTTTGGTGGGCGAGCCAATACGCCCCTGGAAGGCCAGCCCTTCGTAGTCTTGCTTCAAGATGACGTTGATGACACCGCCGATGGCATCAGAGCCATACAGCGCGGAACCGCCATCCAGGTTCACTTCCACCCGTTCAACGGCCGCCATGGGAATGGTGTTCAGGTTGATGGCGCTGCCACCTATGGAAGGGGAGCCCGCGACCCGCTTGCCATTGAGCAGCACCAGAGTGCGCTCTGAGCCCAGACCACGCAGACCAACGGTCGACTGGGATTGAGCGGAGTTACCAGATGCGGGGGATAAACCACCAAAGGAGTTGAAGGAGGCTTGTTTCAGGTAGTCAGCCACTGTCTGCTGACCGGATTGCTCGATCCTGGCTCTGCTTATGGCGATAACCGGGGTGGCGCCTTCCACATCGACACGGGAGATGCGGGAGCCGGTCACCTTGATTTTCTGCAGTTTTTCAACGTTTTGGCCTTCTTCGGCCATAGCGGGGGTGGCTACCACTGCCGCGCTCGCCAAGGCAAACGCAACGGCAGCAGAGAGTCTGCTTTTCCTAAGCATCGCTTATATCCTTCCTGGTTGTTTTTTTGTTTGCTTCCATACCGCCCTCGTTGGAGCGATGCGTAAGGCTTATCAAGCTTTCGATGTGGACGTCAATTGAGGTGGTGCGGATGGGGTGGGGGCTGACTCTTATACACAAATATTGTGAACTGATTGGCACTTTTCCCGATTTCCAGGATCTGATCTCCTATGTGACTCCCGAACATGGTAACGATCATGCTAACTTTTGCTCTTCATCGTGCGGCCGA
>NZ_JAACGC010000021.1:0-60825 GCF_029237385.1 Aeromonas sp. 1HA1 | reverse complement strand
TCAAGGGATTTGCGCTGCTGACGTTGGTAGCGAACAACGTGAAATTCAAGGACGGAGTAAAGGTGCTGGAGGAGTCAGACAGGAGTGCCGCCTGACCGACGCCATACACCAGATTTGACAATAGCTCGTGGCAGTCTGATACCCGGGCTTGTCGCTCAGGTCCGCAATGAACTCAGCTGTGAAGTATTGCATCCCGATCCTTTCGCTTTGTTTGGTAAACCCAAAGGGGAGGGGGGACTCGCTCATGGTGCCAAATACATGACGGCGCTGGGTCTGGCAATGAGGAGCTTCACTCCATGTCAAATATAAACCTCCTCCCCTGGCGTGAAGCCAGAGCCCAGCGGCAGAAGAAGCAGTTCGGTGTCATGCTCGGAATTTTCCTGGCGATCACCGCCGCCCTCGGCTTTGCCGCCGACTGGCTGGTGGAGCAGCAGATCAGTTATCAACAGCAGCGAAATCAACGTTTGTTGCAAGAGATGACCATACTCGATGCGCAGCTCGGCGAGATCCGGCTGCTCAAGGAAAGGCGCAAGGAGCTGATCGATCGCATGCAGTTGATTGAACAGCTGCAGATGCGTCGCAATCTGCCGGTTCGCCTGTTCAATCAGTTGCCCTCGCTGGTACCCAACGGGGTGTATTTGAACACGCTTGCCTTGCAAGACAACCGGATCGACGTCAACGGCAAGACCGAAGCCTATGGTCGGGTTGCCAGCATGATGCGGCGCATCGATGGCTCCGGTTGGCTGGAGCAGTCACAGCTCAGCACGATTTTTGCGACCGACGTTGCGCCAGTTTCACTGAGTCAGTTTTCCATGTCCTTCCAGGTTGCCGCTGCGGAAGGTACCGCCGTCGATGCGGTTAAGGGGCAAGAATGAACCTACAACAGCTCAATGAACTGGATCTCAACAACATTGCCAGCTGGCCCAAGTTGGCCAAGGGCATTTTCATCCTGTTTTTTTGTGCGCTGCTGGGCGGCGCAATCTATTACTACGTGATTGCGAATTCATTGGCCTTGCTGGCCCAGGAAACCAACAAGGAGGCTGAACTGAAGGCGCAGTTCGAGAGCAAGGCGATGCTTGCTGCCAATCTGGGGGCATACAAGATACAGATGGTACAACTTGAGCAGTTGGTCGATACCCAGCTCAAACAGTTACCCAATACTCACGAGGTGGCGGGTTTGCTGGACGATATCAGCTTCATTGCGACCGACAACGGCCTTAAATTAAATCGCATCAACTGGGAGTCCGAGATAAAACACGAGTTTTCCACTGAACTGCCCATGCGGATCGAGGTCGTGGGTACCTACCATGAGATTGGCAAGTTCACGGCTGACATGGCGGCGCTGCCGCGGATCGTCATCCTGGAGTCGTTCACCCTGGGGCAGAGCAAGGAGCCAGACGAGATGATCAGCATGTCGATGCTGGCCAAGACCTACAAGTACAACGGCAAGACAGTGGGGCAGAAAAAATGAGGATGATCTGCGTACTCTTGCCCGTGTGTCTGTTGACCGCCTGCGGTGGGCAGGATGAGATGGATAACTATGTGGCTCAGACCAAGGCCAGGCAGCCTGTGCCTATCGAGCCGCTACCTGAAATCAAACCGTTTTCGCCCATGGCTTATCATCTCAGCGATCAGCGCAGCCCTTTCATTGCCCCCCAGCCCGAGGCCAGCAGCGCCAAGGTCGATGCCAAGATGAAACCAGATTGTGCCCAGATGGTCGTCAACAGAGAGAAAGAAGTCTTGGAGAGCTACTCGCTGGCCAGCCTGAGTATGCAGGGATCGCTCGGCAAGCAGGGTCAGTTGTGGGCCTTGATCCGGACGCCGGATGGTCAGTCTGTGCGGGTGGGTCTCAACCAACATATGGGACTTGATCAGGGCCGAGTGATCAGGATCACTGATACCTACGTGGATTTGATTGAGACTATTCCGGATGGCAAAGGATGCTGGGTCACCAGAGAAACCCAATTGGGCATGGCCAATCTTGAAGCAAAACGATAATCAGGGATGACTGCGATGAGAATAACAATCGGTACTGTAACCAGAGTTGCCCTGCTATTTTGCGCCGGGGCATGGAGCCAGGCCTGGGCAGTGGCCACTTTGCAAGAGGTGAAAGTGAATGCGCTGATGGCCGATCAGCTGTTGCTGGAGTTGAGCTTCAGTGAACCGGTCAGCGGCTTTACCGACCGGCTCTCCTATGAGCCCAATCAGCTGTTGCTGCATGTGCCAGGAGCCGTGGGGGCGCTCAATGTCAATCCGCTGCCCATCAAGCAACAGGGGGTCGATAATCTCAAGGTCGAGGGCAAGGGAGCCGGGCTCGACATCAAGATAGCGCTCGATCAATTGACCCCTTATCAGGTGCATCAGCAGGGCAACAAGCTGCTGGTCGCTCTGGGAGAAAAGGCAACCATGCCTCTTCCGGCTTCGAGCCAGTCAGCGGGCATGGTCTCAGCACCGACGACCTCGCCTGCCTTTGTCAATCCTTCGCCTGTGACTCAGTCTGCCCCGGTGGCCGTACCGGTAGCCAGTAAACCCGTCTTGCCCGCAGCGCAGACCGGGGCAAGCGACGCCTATTTCAACTCCGTCAAGGGGGTGGATTTCAGGCGTGGCAAGGATGGGCATGGGGAGTTTCTGGTCACGCTGGACAACAGCTCGGCGGTTGTGGATGTCAGCAGCCGTGGCCAGACCGTGCTGGCCAAGTTCCATGGTACTCGCGTACCGGACGACCTGCTCAATCGGATCAATGTGCAGGACTTTGCCACCCCTGTCACTCAGGTAGAGGTGTTCCGCCAGGGCAATGACACCCTGTTCGAGCTCTCCGTCAATGGCCAGTTTGATTACCGCTACGATCAGGCGGACAAGATGTTCATTGTCGAGGTGAAAAAGCGCACAGCGGTGACCGCAGGCAAACAGTATCAGGGCAAACCGATTTCGCTGAACTTCCAGGATATTCCTGTGCGTACCGTGCTGCAGCTCATTGCCGATTTCAACAACCTCAACCTGGTCACCACGGACTCAGTATCAGGCAATATCACACTTCGGCTCGATGGTGTGCCCTGGGAGCAGGCGCTGGACATCATCCTCAAGGTGAAAGGGCTGGATAAACGACTGGATAACAACATTCTGCTGGTGGCGCCGGCAGAAGAGATCGCCGCTCGGGAGAAGCAGCAGCTGGAGAGTCGCAATCAGGTGGCCGATTTGGCGCCGCTCTATACCGAGTACTTGCAGATCAACTATGCCAAGGCATCCGAGGTGGCGAATTTACTTTCATCCAAGAGTACCAAATTGCTCTCTTCCAAGGGGGCCGTGAGTGTCGATGAGCGGACCAACGTGCTGGTGGTCAAAGATACGGCAGAGGTCATCAGCAACATCAAGCGCATGCTGGATATCCTGGATATTCCGGTCAAACAGGTGGTGATCGAAGCGCGCATGGTGACCATAGATGATGGATTCGACGAGGCGCTCGGGGTGCGTTGGGGCGTGACCAAAAACGATGGTCACGGCAACAGTACATCGGGTTCCATCGAAGGTAATGATGGCTCCGGCAATAACAATGGCGGTTCGACCATCACCCGTCCCGGGGTGGATGACAGATTGAACGTCAATTTGCCGGTCACCAATGCCGCTGGCACCCTGGCATTTCAGGTGGCCCGTCTGGCGAATGGTACCCTGCTGGACCTCGAACTGTCGGCGCTGGAAAAAGAGAGCAAGGCTGAAATCATCGCCAGCCCCCGTGTCACCACTGCCAACCAGAAACCGGCGCTGATCGAGCAGGGGACCGAGATCCCCTATGTGGAGTCCTCCTCCAGTGGCGCCACCTCCGTCACCTTCAAGAAGGCAGTATTGAGCCTCAAGGTTACACCGCAAATCACGCCGGACAACCGGGTTATCCTGGATCTGACCGTGACCCAGGACACCAAGGGTGAGACGGTACCAACCGGTACCGGTGATGCGGTCTCCATCAATGCCCAGTCCATCACCACTCAGGTGCTGGTCAACAATGGCGAGACCTTGGTGCTTGGCGGCATCTATCAACAGACCATCAAGAGCGATGTCAGCAAGGTGCCTCTACTCGGTGATATCCCGGGTCTTGGCCTGTTGTTTCGCAAGACAACCAGCGAGAATAAAAAGCGGGAATTGCTAATTTTCGTGACGCCGAAGATAGTCACTGACGCCTTCTGAATGCTTTACATGTGAGGGTAAAACACATATAACCTTACGCCCCAATGAGGCTGGGGCGTAAGGGCTGCGGTTGCCAGTCCCGATTTCTATTGAGATAATCCCCCTCCTGATCCATCGCAAGACAAGGTTCATAGGTACCCCGATCGAGTGTTTGTCGGGGTCGTACAGTTTGTAATTACTAATGAAAAGACATGGCTGAGAAACGCAATATTTTCCTGATAGGTCCCATGGGTGCGGGCAAGAGCACCATAGGTAGACATCTGGCAGAACAACTGCATATGGAGTTTTTCGACTCAGATCATGAGATTGAGCGCCGCAGTGGTGCCGATATCGGCTGGGTGTTCGATGTTGAAGGCGAAGAGGGTTTCCGGATCCGCGAAGAGAAGGTCATAGGCGACCTTTCAGAACAGCAGGGTATCGTGCTGGCGACGGGTGGCGGTGCCATCAAGAGCCGTGAAACACGGAACAAGCTCTCTGCTCGCGGTATCGTGGTGTACCTCGAAACAACCATTGAGAAGCAGCTGGCACGCACACAAAGAGACAAGCGTCGCCCACTGCTGCAAACCGAAGAGCCGCCGCGCGAAGTACTCGAGCGTCTGGCACAAGAGCGCAATGCGCTGTATGAAGAAGTGGCTGACTTTGTCATCCAGACTGATGATCAGAGCGCTAAAATTGTTGCTAATCAAATTGTTAAGTTGATTGGCATGTAATCTAGAGGACGTCCATGGAAAGGTTGAAGGTCGAACTGGGTGAACGCAGTTATCCCATCGAGATAGCGGCGGGTCTGTTGCAGCATGCAGAGGTGCTGACACAAACCATCAAGGGCAAACGGGTCATGATAGTGACCAATACCGTTGTTGCGCCCTTGTATCTTGAGCGGATTATCCAGTTGCTGTCCGGTTTTCAGGTTGAACACCTGATCCTGCCGGACGGTGAGGCCTACAAGACCCTGGCAACCTTCGAGCGGATCATGTCTGCTCTGCTGGAAACCAACCATGGTCGGGACACTACACTGATCGCCCTGGGGGGCGGTGTGATTGGGGATGTTGTCGGCTTTGCTGCGGCAAGCTACCAACGTGGCATTCCTTTTATTCAAGTGCCTACCACACTGCTCTCCCAGGTTGATTCATCCGTCGGCGGCAAGACCGCCGTCAATCATCCCCTCGGCAAGAACATGATTGGGGCCTTTTATCAGCCCAAACATGTGGTTATCGACACCGAATGCCTCAAGACCCTGCCTGCCCGTGAATTTGCCGCCGGCATGGCCGAGGTCATCAAGTACGGCATCATCTGGGACGCCGAATTCTTCTCCTGGCTCGAAACCAACATGTCCCGTCTGCAGGCGCTGGAGCCGGCTGCCCTGGCGTATGCCATTCGCCGCTGCTGCGAGATCAAGGCCGATGTGGTAGCGCAGGACGAGACAGAGCACGGTGTGCGTGCCCTGCTGAACCTGGGCCACACCTTTGGTCACGCCATCGAGGCCGAAAAAGGCTATGGGAACTGGCTGCACGGCGAAGCCGTTGCCGCAGGCATGATGCTGGCTGCATTCACGGCCGAGGTGCGTGGCGAGCTGGATAACCGGCAGGTAGCCCGTATCCGCGATCTGCTGCTGGCGGCCAATCTACCCATCCAGGCGCCGGCCGAGATGGATTTCGATGCCTTCATTCGCCATATGCGGCGTGACAAGAAGGTACTGGAAGGCAAGCTGCGACTGATATTGCCAGTCGGTATCGGCCATGCACAGGTGGTGGCCGATGTCTCCGATGCTGAATTGTTGGCGGTGATCGAGTCTGGTCGTGAGTAATAATAAACTGCTTAAACTTCCTTCCCAGCGGCAGCTGGTTGACCGGCTGCTGCACCTGATTGAATTCAATCACCCCTTTATTTTTCTCTCTGGCAAGCAAGGCAGTGGTCGCGGCACCCTGTGTGAATCCCTGCTCGGTGCCCTGCCCGAAAAAGTGCGAGTCGTGAGCCTGATTGGCAGTCCTGCCATGAAAATGGCGGACGTGCGTCAGTTGCTGTTGCCGCAGGTGGTGGCAAGGCCGCTGTTCAATCCACAGGATGCGCTGGCCGACAGCTTCTTTCGCATGCTGGAAGGCAAGTCTGCCACCCTGCTACTGCTGATCGAACGTGCCGACGAGTTGCCCGCCGAGCTGGTTGGTGAGCTGTGGAGCCTCTGTCGTCACAACGATACCCTCTCCGTGCCGCATCAGCTGGCCATCGTACTCTCCGGCAGTGACGTCTGGTGTCGCAACCAGAAGGTCCTGCTGAAAGGGCGGGCAATGCCGGCATTGGAGCTGGAAGTGGCGCCACTGAGCGCGCCAGAGCAACGTATCTTCTTGTATGAGAAAGCCAAAGAGCTCAAGATCCCGGCAGCCCTCTTGCCCAAGTTGAAAGTGGAAGAGATCCTGAACGCGGCAAATGGACATCCGTCCATCATCATGCAGTTACTGGAGGATATCATGACCGACAGAAGGCCCAAGAAGCGTCAGGCAGAGTTGCCCGTCAAGAAGATTGCGACCGTGCTGGCAGTGGTTGCCGCCGGCTTGCTGGCCCTGAGCTATCTGCTGCCAGCTCTGTTTAACGGTGAGAGCAAGCGTTCTGCGCTGGAACCTGCGCAAATCACGGCTTTGCCCATTCCGGTGTCTGGTGGTGATCCCCTGACCATAGGCGGCACCGATACCGGTAGCGATGGCCGGAGCGGTGGTCAGGGCAGTGCGAATGCCAGTGGTGATAACCCGAGCGGTGTGGTGCGCGATTGGCAGCCGGATGCCAAGGTATTGCCCAAGGTGGTCGAGAGCGAGCCCATGACCACCGAATCGACCAATTACGAGGGGCGCCGGGTGGTGATCTCCGATGAAGTGGTCGAGAAACTGATGAACCAACCCAACGTCAGCGGTGCTTTGCCCATGGTCGTGGTGGATGAGCTGACCGGTGCCGATTCCCAAGCCGTTTCGACTCAGGTTGCCCAGGCTCAGAATACATCGACCCAGGGCCTGCTTGCCAAGCCGGCCACCGCGCCCAAGGCCGAGAGCACCCCAGTTGCAACCAAACCGGTCGCCAAGCAAGCCGTGGTTGAACCCGTGGTGGCACCGTCACCCAAGGTGGCGTTGACACCGGCGGCGACCCTGAACAAGAAGCCCAAGCGTCATTACAGCATCCAGCTGATGGGGGCGAGCAACACCAAGGCCGTCGACAAGTTCGTGGCCGAGCACGCTCTGGCAGGCAATGTCTGGGTTTACAAAACCCAGTTCCGTGGCAGCCCCTGGTACGTGGTATTGCAAGGGGATTATGCCAATGCAGCCCAAGCCAAGGCTGCCATTCGCAAGCTCTCACCCGCCCTGCTCAAGGGACAGCCCTGGCCCAAGTCGTTTGCTCAGGTACAAAAAGAGTTGAAGCAATAGCCATTGCGCCCGGTAAGGGGGTAGAATCGTCCCCCTTTTTTGGTCGATGCCTTCTTAACACCGGATTTCCATGAAAAAAACACGCGCTTTTTTAAAATGGGCCGGGGGAAAATACTCCCTGGTTGAAGAGATTGCCGAGCGCTTGCCGGCCGGGCGTGTGTTGCTGGAGCCCTTCGTCGGGGCCGGGTCCGTGTTTCTCAACACCGACTACGACGCCTATGTGCTCAACGACATCAATCCGGATCTGATCTGCCTTTACAACCATCTCAAGCTGACGCCTGACCGATTCATCGCCGAAGCGCGCAAGTTGTTTGTGGCCGAGCACAATCACAAGGCGGCCTACTATCGGCTGCGTACCCAGTTCAATCAGACCGAAACCACCTTTGAGCGGGCACTGCTGTTCCTGTTTCTCAACCGCCACGGTTTCAATGGTTTGTGTCGCTATAACAAGAAGGGCGGCTTTAACGTGCCGTTTGGTTCCTACAAGAAGCCCTACTTCCCGGAGAAAGAGCTATGGGCTTTTGCCGAGAAGGCGCAGAAGGCGACCTTCATCTGCGAAAGCTATGCCGATGCCATCAAGCGCGCCGAGCCGGACTGGGTGATCTACTGCGATCCCCCCTATGCGCCGCTTTCCACCACGGCGAGCTTCACCACCTATTCCGCAGGCGGTTTCACGCTGGATGATCAGGCCATACTGGCGCGGCTGGCCCGTCACACGGCTGCCCACAAGGGGGTGCCGGTGCTTATCAGCAACCACGACATAGAGCTGACTCGCGAGCTATACCGTGGCGCTCGACTGGACGAGATCTTGGTTAAGCGCACCATCAGCCGCAACGGCGGTAGCCGCAACAAGGTGGCCGAGCTGCTGGCGCTCTACCCGCCCGGTATCGAGCCGGAGCAGGGTCACTACCCCAGCGATGCCGAGCTTGTCTCACTCGGCTGATCTTCTGGCGGCACCCTCGGGTGCCGCTGCTGTTTCCAGGTTTCGCTGCTCTTCTCCCCGCATTCGGGTCGTTTTCATCGGACATGTGCGGCAACGTTGGCGGCTCATTTTTACCTTCCTGCGTTCGGGTCGTTTTCATCGGATATTTGCGGTAAAATTACGCCGCTTTTTCTGCCCGCTAGCCAATGGATGACGCTGATGAAAGACTTTCTGATTGCCCCCTCGATCCTGTCCGCCGATTTCGCCCGTCTGGGCGATGATGTTGCCAGAGTGCTGACCGCCGGTGCCGACGTGGTGCATTTCGACGTGATGGACAACCACTATGTCCCCAACCTGACCATAGGCCCCATGGTCTGTCAGGCCCTGCGCGACTATGGCATCGAGGCGCTCATCGATGTGCACCTGATGGTCAAGCCGGTGGATCGCATAGTCCCGGACTTCGCCAAGGCGGGCGCCAATCTGATCACCTTCCACCCGGAAGCGTCCGATCACGTGGATCGCACCCTGGGCCTCATCAAGGAGCAGGGCTGCCAGGCGGGTCTGGTGCTGAACCCGGCGACGCCGCTCACCTGCCTTGAGTACGTGATGGACAAGCTGGATGTGATCCTGCTGATGTCGGTCAACCCGGGCTTCGGGGGGCAGAGCTTCATTCCCGGCACCCTCGACAAGCTGCGCCAGGTGCGTCGCCTGATCGACGAGAGTGGCCGTGACATTCGCCTCGAGATCGATGGCGGCGTCAAGGTCGACAACATTCGCGAGATCGCACAAGCCGGTGCCGACATGTTTGTAGCCGGCTCTGCCATCTTCAGCCAGCCGGACTACAAGGCGGTGATCGACCGGATGCGCGCGGAGCTTGCCCATGTCGAACGCTGAGCGTGATTTTGATCTGGTGCTGTTCGATCTGGACGGCACCCTGATAGACAGCGCCCCTCAGCTGGCGCTGGCGGTTAACCGTACCCTCACCGAGCTGGGACTGGCCGAGGCCGACGAGGCCGTGGTGCGTACCTGGGTCGGCAACGGGGCCGACAAGCTGATCCAGCGGGCGCTGGATTACCGTGAGGCCCCTGTGCTGTTTGCCACGGCGCGCCCCCTGTTCGATAGGCATTATCAGGCCTGTCTGCTGGAAGGGCTGGCCATGTATGACGGGGTTGAGCAGAGCCTGCGCCGCCTGCAGAAGCTCGGTTACCTGCAGGCCGTCGTGACCAACAAGCCGAGTCACTTCGTGCAGCCCATCCTGGATGCCCTCGGCATCAGCGACTGTTTCGCGCTCTGGCTGGGTGGCAACTGTGTTCCCGTTAAAAAACCCAGCCCGGATCCGCTGCTGCATGCCTGCCACGAGCTGGGCGTCAGCCCGTCGCGGACCCTGATGGTGGGTGACTCCGAGAATGACGTGCTGGCCGCGCAGGCCGCCGGCATCAAGGTGGTGGGATTGACCTATGGCTATAACTATGGCCGCCCCATTGCAGATTCCCGCCCGGACTGGGTATGCGAGCAGTTTGCCCAACTCGATGCACTCTTGGCCGAATAAGGCTGCCGAGCTGGCCGAATAACAAGGATTAACACTCTCATGACTAAACCTATCGTACTGAGCGGGGCCCAACCCTCGGGTCAGCTGACCATCGGCAACTACCTGGGGGCCCTGCGTCAGTGGGTCAATATGCAGGATGACTTCGACTGCCTTTACTGCATCGTCGACCTGCATGCCATCACCACCCGCCAGGAGCCAGCCGCCCTGCGCAAGGCGTGTCTCGATGCCGCCGCCCTCTATCTGGCGGTGGGGATCGATCCCAAGAAGAGCACCGTCTTCATCCAGTCTCACGTACCACAGCACGCCGAACTTGGCTGGATCCTGAACTGCTACACCCAGATGGGCGAGCTGTCGCGCATGACCCAGTTCAAGGACAAGTCCGCCCGTTTCGAGAACAACGTCAACGTCGGTCTGTTTGGTTATCCGGTGCTGATGGCTGCCGATATCCTGCTCTATCAGGCCAATCAGGTACCGGTCGGCAACGATCAGAAGCAGCATCTGGAGCTGACTCGCGACATCTGCACCCGGTTCAACAATCTGCACGGCGAGGCGTTCACTCTGCCAGAGCCCTTCATCCCTAGCGACGGGGCACGGGTGATGAGCCTGCAGGATCCGACCAAGAAGATGTCCAAGTCCGATGACAACGAGGCCAACTTCATCAGTCTTCTGGAAGATCCCAAGCAGATCGTCAAGAAGATAAAGCGTGCCGTGACCGACTCCGACGAGCCGGCGGTGGTGCGGTTCGATCCCCAGAACAAGCCGGGGGTCTCCAACCTGCTGACCCTGATGTCCGGGGTAACCGGTCGCTCCATCCCCGAGTTGGAGCAGCACTTTGAAGGCAAGATGTACGGTCACCTCAAGACCGAGACTGCCGAGGCTGTCGTTGCCTTGCTGGAACCTATTCAGGCGCGCTTTCGCGAGCTGCGTCAGGATGAAGCTCATCTGCAAACAATTTTGGCGGCAGGTGCACAAAAGGCACGGGAAAGGGCTGAAAAAACCCTGACCAGGGTATATGATGTCATCGGCTTTGTTCCTCGAGCCTGACATACTGGGAAGGTGTAGTAGAAGAGAGCTGGGTATTTGCCTAGCTTTCTTTGTTTTTACCCGACCTGCTATTTGTAATTCATCTTCCAATTTCAAACGCGGGCTTTTGCCCCAAGAGTAAGCATGTCTGTCGAATCCAATATCATGATTGAAGAGCTGGGTGACAAAGGTCACTGGCTGCGTAAATTTCGCAAGGCCAAGAACCTCAATACTCTGCAGCTGATGGTCTCCAACGCCATCGACAAATACCACAAGACCCCTGCCATCGCCGCCGCCATCTATCTGGCCGAATGCCAGCGCGAGCGCGAAATGGAACAGGGTCGTTATCTGGATCGTTAATTCTCTGTCTCTGGTTGCCCCATGCTGTTGCTGATCGATAACTACGACTCCTTTACCTGGAACCTGGTGCAGTATTTTGGCGCTCTGGGGCAAGAGGTGGTGGTGAAGCGCAATGATGAATTGACGCTGGATTCTATCGCGCAGCTCTCCCCCCGTTATCTGGTGATCTCCCCCGGCCCCTGCACGCCCAATGAGGCGGGCATTTCCCTTGCGGCCATCAGCCGCTTTGCCGGTCAGCTCCCTATCTTGGGTGTCTGTCTCGGCCATCAATCCCTGGCGCAGGTCTTCGGGGCCCAAGTGGTGCGTGCCCGTCAGGTGATGCATGGCAAGACGTCGCTCATCCGCCATCAGGGGCAGGGTGTATTTCGCGGTCTGAACGATCCGCTGCGGGTCACCCGTTATCATTCGTTGATCGTGGATCAGGGCACACTGCCCGACTGTTTCGAGATCACCGCCTGGAGCGAGCACGCCGATGGCTCTTTTGACGAGATCATGGGCTTGCGCCATAAGCAGTTGAATATAGAGGGAGTTCAGTTCCATCCGGAGAGCATCCTGAGCGAGCAGGGTCACCAATTGCTGGCCAATTTTTTAGCAACTTCCTGAATCGTTGTGATCGGCTTCCCAGAATCGACATGAAGCCAAAAATATTTTCCCTGACACTTTATTCACCCCCCTCCCTGTCCAAATTATCTCTTGCCAATACCCCCTGAGCCGTTATGCAATGCGGTTGCCTAAAATCTCACAGGCAATCGAACATTGTTCCCTGTAACTCGTGTTGTTGCAGACTTTTAGCTTTTTTTCTGTGACAATGCCGATGTGTTTACATGGATTTAACTTTTGGGCGGTGGATTATTCTGTCGCCAGATCGAAGGAGAGCAATATGTCAGAGTTGTTGGCAGTGACACGTGAAGTGTTTGATGAAGTGATGGTTCCCAACTATGCGCCCGCCAAGATCATCCCGGTGCGTGGTGAAGGGTCACGTGTCTGGGATCAGGAAGGCCGTGAGTATGTCGATTTTGCCGGTGGGATAGCCGTCAATGGTCTCGGCCATTGCCATCCCAAGCTGGTCGAAGCGCTGAAAACCCAGGGCGAGAAGCTGTGGCACCTCTCCAACGTGATGACCAACGAGCCAGCCCTGCGCCTGGCCAAGAAGCTGGTTGCCGCCACCTTTGCCGACAAGGTCTATTTCTGCAACTCGGGCGCCGAAGCCAACGAAGCGGCCCTCAAACTGGCCCGTCGTTACGCCATCGAGAAGTTCGGTGCGCACAAGACCCAGATCATCGCCTTTCATCAGGGTTTCCATGGTCGTACCTTCTTTACCGTCAGTGTCGGTGGCCAGGCCGCCTACTCGGATGGTTTCGGTCCCAAGCCGGCGGATATCACCCATGTGACTTACAACGACCTGGCGGAGCTGGCTGCTGTCATCTCCGACAATACCTGCGCCGTGGTGATGGAGCCGCTGCAAGGGGAGGGGGGCATCATTCGTCCGACCGACGCGTTCGCCAAGGGCGTGCGTGAGCTGTGCGACAAACACAATGCCCTACTGGTCTATGACGAAGTGCAGTCCGGGGTCGGCCGTACCGGTGATCTCTACGCCTATATGGGTCTGGGTGTCACGCCTGACATCCTCACCAGCGCCAAGGCGCTCGGCGGCGGCTTCCCCATCGGCGCCATGCTGACCACCAACGAGATCGCGGCTCATTTGAAAGTGGGTACTCACGGTTCCACCTACGGCGGCAACCCGCTGGCCTGTGCGGTGGCCGAGGCGGTGATCGATGTGGTCAACACCCCGGAAGTGCTCAGCGGCATCAAGCAGCGCGAACAGCTGTTCCGTGCCGGGCTCGATGCTATCAATGCCAAGTACCACTGCTTTAGCGAAGTGCGTGGCAAGGGGCTGTTGCTCGGCGCCGTGCTGAACGATGACTACAAGGGCCGTTCCCGTGACTTCCTGCTGGCCTCTATCGATCAGGGGTTGATGGCACTGGTCGCGGGTACCAACGTGGTGCGTTTTGCCCCCTCGCTGGTTATCCCGGAAGCGGACATCAAGGAAGGGCTGGCCCGGTTCGAGAAAGCGGTTGCCCAGGTGGTTAACGCCTGATCCAAATTGAGGTGGGGAGCCCTCCCGGCAGGAGCCGGGACCCCACCTGTCGTCAATGAAAGGGAGTTGTCATTTATGTTGGTTATCCGTCCCATCGAGCAAAAAGATTTTGCCGGTCTCAAGACCTGTGCCATTGAATCCGGCACCGGCATGACTTCGTTACCTGTCAACGATGAACTGCTGCAGCGCAAGATAGATGCCTCGACCCAGACCTTCTCGGACAAACCGGCAGGTAAGGGTGATTGCCTCTACTTCTTCGTCGCTGAGGATCTGGAGACCGGCGAAATGGTCGGTACCTGTGCCATCGATGCGGCCGTGGGCCTGTCCCAGCCGTTTTACAACTATCACATCGGCAAGGTGGTGCACTCTTCCCCCAAGCTCGGCATCTACAACGTGGTCGAGACGCTCACGCTGTCCAATGACTACACCGGCAATTCCGAACTCTGCACCCTGTTTCTGCGTGAATGCGCCCGCGAGGGGCTCAACGGCCGCCTGCTCTCCAAGCACCGCTTCCTGTTCATGGCCGAGCATCCCGAGTTGTTCGACGATACCGTCTTTGCCGAGATGCGTGGCGTCTCCGATGGCAATGGTCACAGCCCCTTCTACGAGTGGCTGCAAAAGCATTTCTTCTCGATGGATTTTCCCACCGTCGACTATCTCACCGGCATTGGCAAGAAGCGCTTCATCGCCGAGTTGATGCCCAAGTACCCCATCTACGTCAACTTGCTGAGCAACGAGGCGCGCGCCGTCATCGGCCAGACCCACGACAAGACCCGCCCGGCCATCAAGATGCTGCAGGATGAAGGCTTCGTGAACCGGGGTTATGTCGACATCTTCGATGCAGGCCCCACCGTCGAGTGTGACGTGAAGAATATCCGCAGCGTGCGCCGCAGTCAGAAGCTGCGGGTGCTGATCGGCGAACCCATAGGTGGCAAGATCCATCTGGTCTGTAATACCCACTACGAGCACTACCGTGCCTGCTACGGCAATATTCGGGTCGATCTCGACAAGCATGAAGCCATCATTCCGCCCAAGATGGCGACGGCACTCAAGGTGCAGGATGGTGACATGGTACGCGCCGTCGATCTCGATTGAGCCGTATTGGCAGTAAAACCGCATATGAAACAGGCAGCCAACGTTGCTTGCGAACCACAGGGAGTGAATGGATGAGCCAGTTAGTACAACTGATAGACGGTCAATGGCTTGCCGGTGAAGGCAAGCCATTCGAGTCAAGGGATCCGGCGAAGAACGAGGTTATCTGGCAAGGGGGGGCTGCCAGCGCCGCCCAGGTGGATGCCGCCGTCAAGGCTGCCCGCGCTGCCTTATACCATTGGTCCGATATGAGCCTGGAGGCGCGTCTTGCCATCGTGCGTCGTTACGCTGATCTGCTCGGCGAGCACAAGGAGGCGCTGGCGCTCACCATCGCCCGCGAAACCGGCAAGCCCCTGTGGGAAACCCGCACCGAAGTGGCCGCCATGCAGGGCAAGATCGCCATCTCCATCCGCGCCCATGACGAGCGCACCGGCACGGTCGAAAATCCCATGCCGGGTGCCAAGGCATTCGTGCGCCACAAGCCTCATGGCGTGGTGGCCGTGTTCGGCCCCTACAACTTCCCGGGCCATCTGCCGAACGGTCACATAGTGCCTGCGCTGATCGCCGGTAATACCGTGGTGTTCAAGCCTTCCGAACTGACCCCCATGGTGGCCGAAGCCATGCTGAAGATCTGGCAGGAGGCGGGACTGCCCAAGGGCGTCCTCAACCTGGTGCAGGGCGAAGTGGAGACCGGCAAGGCGCTGGCAGGTAATCCGGATATCGACGGCCTCTTCTTCACTGGCTCGTCCCGTACCGGCCACTTCCTGCACCAGCAGTTTGCCGGTCAGCCCGGCAAGATCCTGGCGCTGGAGATGGGTGGCAACAACCCGCTGATCGTCAAGGATGTGAGTGATATTGATGGCGCCGTTCACGCCATAGTGCAATCTGCCTTCATCACTTCCGGCCAGCGTTGCACCTGCTCCCGCCGTCTGTTTGTCGAGCGCGGTGCCCGGGGCGATGCCCTGGTCAAGCGATTGGTCGAGGTGGTCGGCCAGATCAAGGTTGGCCTCTATGATGCCGCCGAGCAGCCCTTCATGGGGGCCATGATCAGCGAGAAAGCGGCGCTGGGCATGGTAGCGGCGCAAGCCAGCCTGCAACGACTGGGTGGCGAGAGTCTGCTCACCCTCAAGCACCTGGAAGCGGGCACAGGCTTCGTTTCGCCTGGCATCATCGATGTCACCGCTGTGAGCGCACTGCCGGACGAAGAGTATTTTGGCCCGCTGCTGCAGCTCATTCGTTACGACGATTTTGATGCCGCCATCGATCAAGGCAACGCCACCAGCTTCGGCCTCTCGGCGGGCCTGCTCGGTGACCGCGAGGCGGACTGGCACCACTTCTTCAAGCGGATCCGCGCCGGTATCGTCAACTGGAACAAACCCATCACGGGTGCTTCCAGCGCCGCGCCGTTCGGCGGTATCGGTGCCTCCGGCAACCACAGGGCGAGCGCCTACTACGCCGCCGACTACTGCGCCTATCCGGTCGCATCCGTCGAGGACAGCAAAGCCGCCATGCCGGATCAGCTGTCGCCGGGTTTGACCTTTTAACAAGGAAGAGGCTGACACTGTCCTCCTCTGCGTTGAGCGCAGATCACAAACAATAAAAGGGGCACTGAACAGGTGCCCTTGTCTGTACCCGCAATCAAAGGAAAGAGAGATGCAAAAGGATATCGACACCCTGTTCGGTCACTTGTGGGATAACTACATTCACGTCACCCCGAGTGCCCTCAAGGTCCACACCCTGCTGGGTGGTGGCGAGCCCATCGTCAATGATCACGTGGCATTTCGCACCTACAACCTGCCCAAGCTGGGGCTGGAGAAGCTGGCCGCCCACTTCCTGGCGCTCGGTTACGAGCAGAAGGGCGAATATGTGTTCAAGGCCAAGAAGCTCTATGCCAAGCACTTTGAGCATAAAGATCCGGATGCCCCCAAGGTGTTCATCAGCGAGCTGAAGGTGGAAGAACTCTCCCCAGCGGCGCAGGCCATCATCCACAAGCTGGCGGATCAGGTGCCTGCGTACCTGACCGATACCCCGGCCTTCCTCTATGCCGGTGCCCCCTGGCAGGTCTCCTGGGCCGATTACCAGACCCTGCTGGCGGAGAGCGAGTACGCGGCCTGGATGGCGGCCTGGGGCTATCGTGCCAACCACTTCACGGTCAACATCAATCGCCTCAAGCAGTTCGATACCATCTTGCAGGTCAACGCCGCCCTCAAGGCGGCCGGCTTCGTGCTCAACGGTGTGGGTGGCGAGGTGAAAGGGGACCCGCAGGTGATGCTGGAGCAATCCTCCACCATGGCCGACAAGGCGGATGTGGCCTTCACCGATGGCGTGCGCACCATTCCGAGCTGCTTCTACGAGTTCGCCCTGCGTTACCCGCAGGCCGATGGTGTGCTCTACCCGGGTTTTGTCGAAGCCTCCGCCGACAAGATCTTCGAATCCACCAACGCCATGTAAGGGCGACAGTTGGCCAAAACGCCCCGAAAGGGGCGTTTTTTATGGTTTTTCGTTGGGCCTATACACCCTTTTACCCGGCCTTGGCTCTGTGCTCCCGGGTCCTTTGCTCTCGCTTAAACGGGTCATTGCAGCCCTTGGCGGTGACAAGGTGGGAGGATGAGGTGACGGTACACCAAGACTTAATTAGATTGCCATACGGGTCTATTTTGTTCGCAATCTTCGGTGTATATTGTGGCCCCAACGCTTCGGAGCCCACTATGTCTCGTTATCACTTTTTCAAGCAAGGTCAGTCATTTACCTCTCTCGCAACCTGGGTAGCCGGGGATGATGATGAGCGTCACCAACGGGTCGAACAAGGGGTGATGGCTGTCGCTGCCCCCTCTTATGCCGATATCCTGGCCGAGGTGCTGACACTGTTGCAGGATCATGAGGCGCGGGAAGAGAAGCACAGGGCGCACAATCCGTGGTATAGCGTCGCCGGCAATTTCAGCCTGCGGGGGATGCACTGATGGCCCGGTCTGGCAAGGGGGGCAGTGTTGTCACACTGCTGCGCTGGTCTTTCTTGAAAAGACCGCTGTGTGGCGGCCTGTTCAGTGCCCTGTTTATCTATCTGGCATCCCTGCCAGCGGACCTCTATTTCACTTTCCATTGGCAGATGGCTCTGGGCCTCTTCCTGTTGGTCTTCCTTGGCGGACTCTGGCGGCAGTGGCGGGCGCTTAGCTAACCCGTTCTCACACCCGTTGCAGTGCGCCTTCGGTGGCCAGCAAGGTGGCCATGCCGCCGGCTTTGCCTGCCTGAATGCCGATTTGGGTATCTTCAAACACCAGGCAGTTGGCGGGATTGGCCCCGAGCAACTCGGCTACCTTCAGGAAGGTGTCCGGGTGGGGTTTGTGGTTGTGGATGTCGTCGGCACTGACCAGCACTGAGATATAGGCATCCAGGCCGGTATTTTTCAAAATGCGCTGGGCATGCTCCCGCGATGATCCCGTGCCTATGCCCATCGGCACCTTGCCGTGCCAGCGCTTGACCAGATCCCACATGGGAGGGAAGACGAGGGCCTTGTCGATATTTTCCAAATAGAGGGCTGTCTTGCGGTGGGTGAAGGCATCCACATCGATATCCAGCCCGTGCTGCGCAGCCAGCATGCTTACTGTTTTGCGGGTAGGGATGCCGCCGTATTCATTGAGCTGTGCCCGATCAAACGGCAGACCGAACTCTGAGCTGGTTACCTCCCAGGCATCCAGATGCAGGGGCATGGAGTCCACCAGGGTGCCATCCATATCGAAAATCAGGGCGTCGTATTGATCAAACCGGAACTGCTCGGACATGGGTCTGCTTCCTCTTGAACCAAACACTCACACTACCAGATCCAGCGGGCGTATGCCGCGACCTCCGTCATGGTTGCGCGCATGGCGGCGCCATGGCAGTGGTTTTGGCCATCGGCTGGTGATTTATGAGACAATGATGAGCTTTGTGCCGCAGATCCTGGCATTTCAAATTAGCGAGCCCGCATATGTCTCCAAAAACCATCTTCTCAAGCGTGGCCCTGGTGATCGCCCTGGGTTCACTGGAAAAGAGCATAGTCACCACCCCACTGCCTATCATAGGGGCCGAGCTGAACGCTGGCGCCGCCCTCACCTGGGTGGTCACCGCCTACCTGTTGGCGGCCACCGCCGCCCTGCCCATTTACGGCAAACTGAGCGATCTGTTCGGCCGGGTACGAATGCTCAACATCGGCATAGGCCTGTTTATGGCGGGCTCGGTGGCCTGCGCCCTCTCTCAGGATCTGCCGACCCTGCTGGCGGCCCGGGTGCTGCAAGGACTGGGCGGCGGAGGGCTTATCGCACTAGCCTTCACCGTCATCGCCGACAGCATACCGCCACGGGAAGTGGGCAAGTATCAGGGCTACATCTCGGCCGTCTATGTGGTCTCCAGCATCGCCGGGCCCCTGCTCGGTGGCTACTTCACCGAGCAGCTGAGCTGGCGCTGGATCTTCTGGATCAACCTGCCGCTCGGGGCGCTGGCGCTCTGGCTGGTGAACCGCAATCTGGGCCACCTCAATGTGCGTCGCCACAGTCGCTTCGACTGGAAGGGGGCCGCGCTGCTCATTACCGTCACCACGCTGGGCTTGTTGCTGCTCTCGCCCGAGACGGCGCTCCCCGCCATCTGGCTGGCGGCGGGACTGGCGATTGCCCTGTTGCTGCTCATCCTGGTGGAGCGGCGCGCCCAGGATCCCATACTGCCCGCCCATCTGGCTCGGCTGCCCGGTTATCTGGTGAGCGTGCTGCTGGCGCTGGCCTCGCAACTGCTGATGTTCGCCGTGCTGGTCTATCTGCCGCTGCAGATGCAGTTGCAGAAGGGGATGGGAGCCAGCGAGAGCGGTTTTTATATGGTGATCTTCATGGTCTGCATCACGGCAGGGGCCTTCGTCGGCGGCAAGCTGATCGGCCGCACCGGTTATTACAAGCGCTTCGTGGTGGTGGGCTTTGCCCTGGCGGCGCTGGCGCTGTGGCAGATCCATTTCGATGTCTGGGTCAAGCTGGCCCTTGGGTTTGCCGGTCTGGGGTTGGGGCTGGTGCTGCCGGCGCTCTCGGTGGTGGTGCAAAATGCCCTGCCACGGGAAGATCGCGGTATCGGCATGTCCCTGTTCAACTTCGGTCGCGAGCTGGGGGGCGCAGTCGGGGTTGCCATCTGTGCCGTGCTGTTTCATGCCGCCCTGCCAGCGGGGACCAGCCACAATCTGGCTAGCCTGAGCCCGGCCGAGTTGGCCCCGGGGTTCAGTGCCACCTATATCGGCATGGCGCTGATCGCCACCGCCGCCTTCCTCATCACACTGCTGGCGTTGAAACGGCACGAGCTGGCCAGCATCCACACCTGAGTCACCACCAGCATGTAATAGCAAGAGGGCTCCCCGCAGGGAGCCCTCTTTGTTATCCGGTTTCACTGGTCGGCGGCAGGCTGTCGCCGCGCCAGCATGGCGGCAGTGACGCACTGGACGAAGTCGGGGGCCTGGGCCGATACCACAGGGGGATCGCCTCGAGCATCACCTTCATTCGGCCCAGACGATCCGAGAGGGGGCCCAGCAAGGTACTTTTACCCGCCCCGTTTTTGTCTGTGACGCCGATCTGCTCACCGGCGATGAAGCATCTCGCCGGCCTAGGTCTCCTGTTTTCAGCAGATGCGGGGCATCCTCCCTGTGAGAGGGCATGCACGCAGCGGATGAATACTCAGAAGAGGGATGGCTCCGGGCAACACTTCATCGTGCTAGTGCACGGAGCTCCGCCTCCTGACAGCGCCTTTGAACAGGATGTCCAACATGGAAAAGCGGTCCAGCAAACATGCTGGTCGCAAATTACACAGAGCCCGCTTTCGAGCCCAATGACGGTCAGTTGAACGTCCGGCTCACGTTCTCGCTACTCGTGGTGCAAGGTGATGCAATCCAGGCCACCGCTGCCCCAGAGCAGGGCTTCCGCCTGGTTAAATCCCTCCCACGTGCTGCTTGCTGTCTGACCCACGAAGTAGGTGGTCAGCTCGGGCACCTCGTGTGTTAGCCAGGCGCCGAAGGCCTGATTCAGTGAGGCTATGCTGGCGGCGTTGGTGATATAGAAGGGGTGCTGCGCCGTGCCCATGATGCCGTTCATCCAGTTCACCGCCCGCTTGTTCACGCTGAAGGCGCTCGGGGTGGCGATGGGGGTCAGACCGGCGTCGGTCAGCTGCTGCCGGATGAGGGCATGGATCTTGTGCCAGCGCTCGGCCTGTTGCCGCAGGCTGGTGAGGGTCTCGGTGAGGCCCTGGCGTTCGCTGTCGCTCAGGCTGCCGTCGCTGGCCAGCACCTGCAGGATCAGCGCCTCGCTGGCTGCAGGGTCATTGAACAGGATGCGGCCATCGGCCAAGGGGCGCATGGCCATGTCGAGGTGAAAACCGGGTTGGGCCAGGATCACCAGATCACGCTCGGCCACCTTGAGCTCCTGCGCCATCAGGCGCTGGCTGATGGCCATCATGGCGAGAAAACGGCGGGTCTGCTCATCCAGCTCGGCGCCGGCCAACTCCTTGCGCTGGTAACCGCCGGCCTGCAGCATGCCTCCCAGCCGGGTCAGGGTGGCAGCATCGGCCTGAAGCGTTGGCAGCTCGTTCTCTATCTGGTCATCAGCAAAGCCAGAGTGGAGATCGGCGGTGACCACCAGGCTGGCGTAGTCCCGCTTCAGCCGGGCCAGCAGATCGAAGGAGGCCGGCAGCGCCTTGCCATGGAGCGCGCGATAGCGCTCGGCAATTCGCTCCCCTTGCTGCGGGCTCAGAAACATCCGCCCCTGTGCGGCCTGCCGGCTGTCCCTGTCCACTTGGTACTGCGCCAGCTCGGCCTTGGCGCGCGCGGTTCTGGCAAAGGCGTGGCGCTGCTGCTCATCCAGTCCCTGCGGCAGCAGGTTGGCCGCCTCCAGCAGTATGAGGTCCACCTCGGTGTCATGGCCCTTCTGGAAGGTATAGGGGCTGCCCAGCCACTCTTGTTCATCCAGTTGCAGGTGGAAGCGACCGTCGCGCTCCATGCTCTCCTGCCGGGTGGCGATGCGCTCCCTATCCAGCCGGCTGTGGTGCAGGGTGGTCTGCAGCAGGGCGTCTCGGCCGATCAGGGCATAGGGGGTGCCGTCGGCGCGCTGACCGGTCAGCATGTTGCCGCCATCGATGATGGAGAAGGTGGGGATGAGCTCACGCCCCTGCGCCTCGGCAAAGGTGTTGGCCTGGGAGAGCATGCTCTCGTTGAGCCCCTGGGAGTCCTGGCTGCCCAGACTGTGGTGACCCTCCTGCTCGGCCCCTGGGCTCTGCGCGGTCAGTGCGGTGATGAAGGCGTGGTAACTATCCTTGTCGGCCAGCGGCGCCTGGGGGCGGAAGATGAGGGCGCCATCCCGTGACAGCCACATGTTGTCTTCGGTCCAAGTGTACATGTTGTCATGGATGCTGACCGAAAATCCCTGCTCTTTGCCGATTTGTTCCAGCTCAGCCACCAGTTCAGGCTCGGTCTGGATGGGCAGGTGGAGCTGGTGGATCCGGTTGCCCAGATCATCTTGCGCCAGCTGGAAGCTGCGGGTAAGGGCGGGGATTTCCCGTTCAGAAGTGAGCTGTGGGTCGTCCGGGTAGATAAGGGGAACAGAGATGGCTGAATTGAGCCAGAAGAGGGTCGAGATGGCGAGGGCCACGCCGGTTTTGCGCATGATGGTTTCCTGTTGTTATGGCGGAATGAATATTCCGCGAGCCTGAACTGCACCTTGCTGTAGAGAGAAGGTCTCTTCGCTTGGGATGGAAACCATAAGGCCGGGGCAAGGAACCACAAGCCCGTAAATTTGAATTGATTTTTAAGCCTGACTTAATAGCTCGAAATATCCCCTGTAAATAACAAGGCAGTCTTGTTTTATTTTTAGCTATTACGATTAAAAACAATATCTTGAGGTAAATTGTTGTTGATTAAAATATCTTTTAATGTCTTTGTTTTTTTCGGTTTATTTTCGCTTGAAAATACGAAGTTTTTAAGTGACTAAAGAGCAAAACGCAGGCACGCCATGCAGGGGGAAATATCAGGCAATGGCGTGCCATGTTTTCTGTCGTGATTGGCAGGGGATGTGTCAGGTGAATCGCCGTGCAAGCACGGAGGCCATGAGGTCGCCCCTGGGCGTGGTCTGTTATGTCGTCATCAACCAGCCGGTGGCTTGATAGGGGGCGAAGGTGGCGGCGGGTTCCCCCGGGTAGTTGCTTATCAGCAAGGTGGCGCCTTTTTCCACTTGGTCAAAGTGGGGCATCGACAAGGGGGCAGCGGTGAGATTGGCGAGCAGCAGCAGGGTGTGCCGTGCCCCGGTTATCGGGTCTTGCCAGCGGCGGCGGTAGCTGATGCGATCAGGGTCTTCTTCATCCAGCAGCGCGACGTCGCCGTGGCGAATGACGGGGTGAGCCTTGCGCAGGGCGATCAGCTGGCGATAGCAGTGAAACGGTGAATCGGGGCGGGTCAACTGCTCGGCGGCGTTGATCGCGACGTGGTTGTCGTTGAGCACAATCCAGGGGGCTGCCGGGCTAAATCCTGCATGCAGGCCTGCATCCCACTGCATCGGGGTACGGGCATTGTCGCGGCCAATGGCATCGAGTCGCCGGCTCAGCTCGGCGGGATCCAGCTCCGACTGGCTGGCGCGATAATTGATCGCTTCCACATCGCGCAGCTCATCGGCTTGCCAGTGGCGGTTGGTCATGCCCAGCTCTTCCCCTTGATAGATGAAAGGGGTGCCTTGCATCAGATTGATCACCATAGCCCACAGCTTGGCGCTGACTTCGCGCCACTCGGGCCTGTCATCACCAAAGCGGGAGACGGCGCGGGGCAGGTCGTGGTTACCCAGAAACAGGCTGTTCCAACCCTGACCGTGCAGCCCGGTCTGGTGGCGGGCCATGGCCCGTTTGAAGGCGAGGGGGTCAAAGTGTGACGACCATTTGTCGCGGCCCAGCCCCAGATGTTCGAAGTTGAACACCATGCTGAATTCGCTGCCATTCGGGTTCGAATAGTGCTGCATATGGGCGAGATCGGCGCCCCAGGTTTCCCCCACAGTGATGATCCCCTTGCCGCCAAAGCTGGCTTGGTTGAGTTCGCGAATATAGTCGTGCAGGTGGGGGCCGTTGCTCATGGCAAGACGCGACCACTCCTTGCTCACCATGTCGATCACATCGAAACGGAACCCTTGGATCCCCTTGGCCAGCCAGAAGTTGATGACTGCGGCCATCTCGGCCCGCACCGCCGGGTTATCCCAGTCCAGATCGGCCTGACTCGCATCGAAGTTGTGCAGGTAGTAGCGATCAAGCTGGGGCACATATTGCCAGCCGTTGCCGCCGAAGATGGAGGTGATGGGGTGGGCATCGACAAAGGCCTTATCCCGAAACACATAATAAGCCTGATAACGGGGATCGCCCGCCAGCGCGCGCACAAACCACTCATGCTCGATGGAGGTGTGGTTGGCAACGATATCCATCATGATGCCGATGCCACGGTCGGCCGCCTCTGCTATCAGCAGCTCCAGCTCGGCCAGGGTGCCAAAGGCGGGGTCTATGGTGTGGTAGTCGGCCACATCGTAACCGTTGTCCCGCTTGGGGGAGCGATAGATGGGGGTGAGCCAGAGCAGGTCGACCCCAAGCTGCGTCAGATAACCCAGGCGCTGGCGGATGCCATTGATGTCGCCCATGCCGTCGCCATTGCTGTCCTGGAAGCTCATGGGGTAGATCTGGTAGATGACACAGCTATCGAGGTCGATGGCGGGAGTATGGAGAATGTGCGGGTTCATCAGCGTGGCCGGTTGGGGGAGCGGTGTTGCTATCTTACGCAGATGAGCAAGGCATCAACAGGCTCAGACCATCGTTGAAAAGGGTTCCATTATTGGCTGATTGTCAAAAGTGAGGGAAGGGTCACAACTTGGCCATCCCGTGCCACGGGGATGGCCGGGATGGCGATCTCTGCATATGCCCTTTGGCATACGGCGTTATCGGGTTGCCTTGGCTTGTTCGGCCTGGCGCTCTGCCTTCTCCTGCTGGTGTTCCGCCTGCGCCTCCAGCTCCTTGCCGAGGAAGTAGTTCAGGAAGGTGCGGATCACCGCGATGATGGCAAGGCGAATAAGCTCCTCCTTGCTCGGCGCGACCGTGGTGGCCAGGATATCGGCGGCGAGCTGGAACTCCAGCGCCAGAATGAGCCAGCTGCCAAAACAGAGGCGGATGCGGGGGAAACCGGGGGCGTGATCCCGGATCCGTGCCGCCAGCCAGAGGGTCTTGCCAAGGCCAATGACCACGCAGGCGATGGAGATGATCTCCAGCAGCAGCTGGAACAGCTCGACCCCGTGCATCATGCCCTCTTTCAGGCTCGCTATGTCAAACACTCGGATCACCTCCCTGATTCAAAAGGGACACTATTAGCATATTGATCGGCAAAGGCCAAATCCGGCTCAGGCAATCATTTTGAATTCAATCACATAGAGCGGCGGCAGGGCGGGGTAGATATCGCGGATAACATCTTTCAGCTCGGGGAGGGTCATGTTCTCCTGACGGGCGTGCTCGTCGCTGAGTTCATCAAAGGCGACCGCATTGACCGAGAGCACTTCGATGGTACCAAAGGGCTGGTGTTCCGGGTTGGTGAAAAGCGAAAGACGCTGGCCGGGCTGCCAGTTGGCCTCGCTCTCGTCGCGGATGGTGATGGTCTTGCGGCCCGCCTGAATGTCGGCCACGAAGCGGCTGAAGAAGGTGAACTCGGGATAGGGATGGGCAGGCATGGTGACTCCTGAAAGGGTGAAACGGGATTAAAGGTCGAGATAGGTACGCAGCCTGGCGAGATCGGCGATGGTGGGACCGTCGGCGCCATCGCACACTATCCCCTGGTCGACCAACTCCTTGAGGGCGCGGCGGTAGACGCGCTCCGTGGTGCCAAAGCGCGCCGCCTCGTGGGCCCTCTTGCGCGAACCCAGCATGGGGGGGCGCTGGCGCTCGCGCCACAGTTCATAGGCGATGTTGTAGGCGATGGGGTGGAGCAGGCGGCTGGTGGTGATGTCCAGGGTATCGAGGTAGTCGCTGGCCAGGGCCGAGGCGAAGAACAGGGTCAGCTCGGGTTCAGCCAGCAGCCGCTGGGCCAGCTTGTGAGCGCAGATGACGCTGGCATCCAGCTCGGTCTCGGCCATCACGCTCCACTGCACCGGGGTAGCGCTGAAAAACTCCATCTCGCCGAAGATCTGGCGCTGGCACGCTATCTCCCCGAGCTGAAACAGGCGCCCCGAGTGCACGGCACTGTTGAGGGAGACCCGCCCAGTCTCCACCAGATAGAGGCATTCGCTCTGCTCCCCCTGCCGCATGATGTATTCGCCGGGCAGGTAGCGGCGCAGAAACAGGGTGCACGCCTCCAGCGCCGCGGCAAAGCGGGGTTCAAGCTGCTCAAGTTCGGCGTGAAAACGGCCGAGGGGGTAGGGTTGTTGCTGCATGACTTGCCTGTCGCACCGGATGACGAGGGCCATGAGGCTAGCAAGAGAGCGGGCCGGATACCAGCCCGCACGGTAGCGGATATGCCGCAGTTAACGGTTTGCGGCTTATTGCGCCAGGGAGTGAAGGGCGGCTGCGATGGCTTGCTGCTCACCGGCCATCATCGCCTGCTCGGCGCTGGCGTAGTCCGCCACCCCTTGCTGCACATCCTGCTCGAACAGCACCACGTTGCAGAGCACGGCAGCGACCCGCACCTTGCGCAGGCGACCCACGGTCAGCAGGGAGGCGGTCTCCATATCGGCACCGAGCACGCCACGGGCATGCCAGTAGCGGCATACTTCCTGCTCGTCATCCCGATAGAAGCTGTCGTGGGAGCGCACCAGCCCGTGCCAGTAGGGCTGGCTGCCGGTGGCCACATGGTTGAGCAGGGCAGCTTGCAGCCAGATATCGGCGCAGGCGGGGTATTCGGCGGGCAGATAGGCCAGTGAGGCCCCTTCGCTGCGTACAGCGCCTTCCACTACGATAAGGTCCCCGAGCCCGATGTCGTGCTGCAGGGCACCGGCGGAGCCGACCCGGATAAGCGAGTTGGCACCGGCTTGCACCAGCTCCTCCAGCGCTATGATGGCCGATGCGCCACCAATGCCGGTACTGCAGATAGTGATGGGCAGCCCCTGATAGGATCCGTTGATCAGGCGAAACTCCCGGTTTTGCCCCAGCACTTCACACTGCTCGAGTTGGCTGGCGATGCGCTCGACCCGGGCCGGGTCGCCGCACAGCACCACCCGCTCGGCAATCTGCTCCGGGCGGCATTGCAGATGGGGCAGCAGGCTCATGCGATCACTTCCTGCTGCGGGCGTTTGGCGGCCAGCATCCAGAGGCGGGTGCCGTTGGCGGCGATAAACAGCAGGATCAGGTACTCCAGCGACATGGCGTAGACGCCCTGGGCGGCATAGACACCGATGCTGATGATGTTGATGACCACCCAGAGGATCCAGTTCTCCACGTATTTGCGGGTCATCAGGATCTGGGCCACTACCGAAAGCACCGTCATGGTGGCATCCCAGAACGGGAAGGCATCCGGGGAGGGCTCAGGGGTGGCGAGATTGGCGCCAAACAGGTTGAGCAGGGCGACCGAGGTGCGCGCCAGGGTAGCGAAGACCGGATCGATATAGCGGGTCAGCAGGGCGATGGCCAGCACGCTCACCAAGGCGGTCATCATCAGCTTGGATTTGCTGAGCCAGCGGATCTGCAGGGTATCCCCTTGCTCGTTGGCGGGGCGGGTCCAGGCGTACCAGCCATAAACGTTGGCGCAGAAGAAGAACAGCTGCAGCATCAGCAGGCCGTAGAGCTGGATCTGGAAGAAGATGATGGCAAACAGGCTGACGTTGATCAGACCAAACAGGTAGTTGATGGTCTTCTCCTGACTGGCGAACCAGATGCAGGCCAGGCCGAATAAAGTGCCGATGGCTTCAATCCACGACATGGCGTAACCGCCGCCCAGCGGTATGGTCACCAGGGTGTGATTGATGCTGAACCACTCGAATACGCTCATTTTCGTTTCCTTTGAAAATTTGGAAGAAAGGGGGGGGATCGGGACGGGCCTATTCTAGTGGCTGTGCGGCGGCGATCGCAGGACTTTTGTCCGGGTCAGCCTGAGCCACATCAAAAAATGGATACAGGGTGGCGGCAAAGGCTCGCCATTTTTGCCGACCGCAGGGGGCCCGATATGCGATGATGGCCCTTGCCCTTTATGGATATGTAAGAAACCGGGGCAGAACAAACTGTGGTCTGATGGAGTCCGCCATTTCACCCCTTGTGTCATGGCGGACATGAACGAAAGGAGCAAGTGTGAATTCCGAACTGATCTGGGTCCTCTGCATGCTGGTGGGCGCCATCTATCTGTTTATCACCAACAAGGTACGCATGGACGTAGTCGCCTTGTTGATCATCATATTGTTTGTGTTGAGCGGCACCCTGACCCTGCCGGAGGCGCTGGCGGGATTCAGCGATCCCAACGTCATTCTGATCGCTGCCCTGTTCGTGGTGGGGGAGGGGCTGGTCCGTACCGGCATCGCCTACCAGGTGGGGGATATGCTGGTGAAGGTGGCGGGCAGCAGCGAGATCCGCATGCTGGTACTGCTGATGGTGGCTGTCTCCCTGCTGGGGGCCGTGATGAGCAGCACAGGGGTGGTGGCCATCTTCATCCCGGTGGTGCTGAGCGTGGCGAACCGCATGGGGATCCCGGCCGGCCGTTTGATGATGCCGCTCGGCTTTGCCGGCCTCATCAGTGGCATGATGACGCTGGTGGCGACCCCGCCCAACATGGTGGTCAACAGTGAGCTGATGCGCCACGGTATTCAGGGTTTCAGCTTCTTCGGCTTCACCCCCATGGGGCTGATCATCCTGGTGATGGGCATAGTCTACATGCTGCTGATGCGGGGCTCCCTGGTCCGTGAAGGGGAGGAGGGCAAAGGCAAACAGGCAGGGCGCAGCACCATGCGCGATCTCATCCGCGATTACCGGCTGGCCGGGCGGGCCCGCCGGTTGGCGATCCGGCCCGACTCCCCCCTGATAGGCCAGACCCTGGATGAGCTGCAGTTGCGGGCCAGTTATGGCGCCAACGTCATCGGGGTGGAGCGCTGGCGCAAGTTCCGGCGGGTGATGGTGACCGTCTCCGGCGTCACCGAGTTCCAGGCCAAGGATGTGCTGCTGATCGACATGTCCGACCCTGAGGTAGACATTCGCGAGTTCTGCCGCGAGGCGCGGCTCGAGCCCATGATCCTGCGCGGGGAGTACTTCTCCGATCAGGCGCGGGAGGTGGGCATGGCCGAGGTGTCGCTCATTCCGGGATCCCGCATGCTGGGCAAAAGCATTCGCGAGGTGGCCTTTCGTTCTCACTACGGTCTGAGCGTGGTGGGGATCCGCCGTGATGGCGAGGCGCTGACCGGCAAGCTGGTGGATGATCCCTTGCAGATGGGCGACTCTCTGCTGGTGGTGGGCAACTGGAGCCTGATCCGCTTGTTGCAGACCCACAGCCGAGACTTCCTGCTGCTCGGCCTGCCCGCCGAGGTAGACGAGATGGCGCCGGCTCGCAGCCAGGCCATCCACGCCCTGATCTGTCTCGGAATCATGGTGGTGCTGATGGTGACTGATCCCGTGCCCAACGTCATCGCGGCACTGGTGGCCTGTCTGCTGATGGGCAAGTTCCGCTGCATCGACATGGAGAGCGCCTACAAGTCCATCCACTGGCCCACCCTGATCCTGATCGTCGGCATGCTGCCCTTTGCGCTGGCGCTGCAGAAGACGGGGGGGGTGGACATGATTGTTGGCGGTCTGATCGCAGCCGTCGGTGAGATGGGCCCTCGTGCTATGTTGGCCAGCCTGTTCGCCCTGTGCGCTCTGATCGGGCTCTTCATCTCCAATACTGCGACGGCGGTATTGATGGCACCGATTGCGCTGGGAACGGCCCAGCAGATGGGGATTTCCCCCTATCCCTTTGCCATGACCATCGCCATCGCGGCCTCGGCGGCCTTCATGACGCCGGTCTCGTCGCCGGTCAATACCCTGGTGCTTGGGCCTGGCAACTACAAGTTTGTGGATTTCGTGCGCATTGGCGTGCCCTTCACCCTGCTGGTGATGGTGGTGAGCGTCATCGCTATCCCCTGGTTCTTCCCGTTCTGACCGGTTTGATCAGGGGAAAGAGAGACAAGCGGCTTGAGGGCCGCTTTTTTGTCGCTCCGCATCGGCCCGGATGGCAGCAGAGCGAGGGGGGAGTGAGGCAGAGCAAGGGTGGCAAGAGGGGATACGGCGAAAAACGGGCACAAAAAAACCAGCCTGAGCTGGTTTGTTTGGTACTGCTATTAATGGTGCGGAAGGAGAGACTCGAACTCTCACACCTTACGGCGCCAGAACCTAAATCTGGTGCGTCTACCAATTTCGCCACTTCCGCAATATTAATGGTGGCTATGACGGGATTCGAACCTGTGACCCTCGCATTATGAGTGCGATGCTCTAACCAACTGAGCTACATAGCCGTCTTGTCACCAATGTCATCGCTGACAAGTCAAAAATGGCCGGGTACTAGGGCTTGGACCTAGGCACGTTGACGAGATCGAAATCTCTCACGCTTACCACAGCAAATCATCGACAGGTCGATGACGGGTAAAAATGGCTGGGGTACTAGGATTCGAACCTAGGGATGGCGAGATCAAAACCCGCTGCCTTACCGCTTGGCGATACCCCAACTGAACAATTTATGGTGGCTATGACGGGATTCGAACCTGTGACCCTCGCATTATGAGTGCGATGCTCTAACCAACTGAGCTACATAGCCGTCTTGTCACCAATATCATCGCTGACAAGTCAAAAATGGCTGGGGTACTAGGATTCGAACCTAGGGATGGCGAGATCAAAACCCGCTGCCTTACCGCTTGGCGATACCCCAACAGTGCTCCTCGACAGTCATGAGACTGGCAAAGAACCTTTAAACATTGCGGTGGTACCAGGAAACTTGACGAGATCGAAACCTCTTACGTTTACCACCGCTATCACCGACGAGGTCGATGAAAGGCAATAATGGCTGGGGTACTAGGATTCGAACCTAGGGATGGCGAGATCAAAACCCGCTGCCTTACCGCTTGGCGATACCCCAACAGCGCTCCTCAACAGTCTCGAGACTGGCAAAGAACTTTTAAAAATGGCTGGGGTACTAGGATTCGAACCTAGGGATGGCGAGATCAAAACCCGCTGCCTTACCGCTTGGCGATACCCCAACTGAACAATTTATGGTGGCTATGACGGGATTCGAACCTGTGACCCTCGCATTATGAGTGCGATGCTCTAACCAACTGAGCTACATAGCCAACCGTGCTTCCAGTGAGTCGTTGCCTCATCACTGTGCGGGCCGAATTATGCGTATCTGGCTCTGGGGCGTCAACCCTTTTTTTGCCAGAAAAACCGAATTTGGGTGCGTTTGGCGAGTTATTGGTCGCTGTCGTGCAAAAGCCCAACAATCTGGTTTTTTTTACGACATTTGCCGGAAGATAGGGTGTTCTGCCAGATAAAAGAGAGGCCAGCAATGCTGGCCTCTCTTGGGATTAGACGTTGAACAGGAAGTTCATGATATCGCCATCTTTGACGATGTACTCTTTCCCTTCGGCGCGCATCTTGCCTGCTTCCTTGGCACCTTGCTCACCCTTGTAGGTGATAAAGTCTTCGAAAGCGATGGTTTGGGCGCGAATAAAGCCTTTTTCAAAGTCGGTGTGGATCTTGCCCGCCGCTTGCGGCGCTGTGGCACCGACCGGAATGGTCCAGGCACGCACTTCCTTCACGCCGGCAGTGAAATAGGTCTGCAGCTTGAGCAGCTCGTAACCTGAGCGGATCACCCGGTTCAGGCCCGGCTCTTCGATGCCAAGGTCTGCCATGAACTCGGCGCGATCGTCGTCATCCAGCTCGGCGATGTCAGATTCGATGGCGCAGCAGACCACCACCACAACCGCGTTCTCGGCGGCGGCGATTTCACGTACCTTGTCGAGGAAGGGGTTGTTCTCGAAACCGTCTTCCGCCACGTTGGCGATGTACATGGTGGGCTTGAGGGTCAGGAAGTTGAGGTGGCTCACGGCGGCCAGCTCATCCTTGTCCAGCTTCATGCCACGGATCATCTGGCCGTTTTCCAGGGCGACCCGGATCTTCTCCAGGGTTTCCACTTCCAGCTTGGCATCCTTGTCGCCGCCCTTGGCGCGCTTGGACTGGCGGTGAATGGCGCGTTCGCAGGCGTCCAGATCCGACAGGGCCAGTTCGGTGTTGATCACCTCGATGTCGTCGGCCGGAGAGACCTTGCCGGCAACGTGAATGATGTTCTCGTCCTCGAAGCAGCGCACCACGTGGCCGATGGCTTCGGTTTCACGGATGTTGGCCAGGAACTGGTTGCCCAGACCTTCGCCCTTGGAGGCACCGGCAACCAGACCGGCGATGTCCACGAATTCCATGGTGGTCGGCACGACACGCTGGGGATTGATGATGGCCGCCAGCTGGTCGAGACGCGGATCCGGCATGGGAACCACACCCGTGTTCGGCTCAATGGTGCAGAACGGGAAGTTGGCGGCTTCGATGCCAGCCTTGGTCAGCGCATTGAACAGGGTGGATTTACCTACATTGGGCAGGCCCACGATACCGCATTTAAAACCCATGGATTGTTACCTTACTTGATAGATGCTGTGAGGGGCGCAGGCGTCCCGTGTCATATTTTTTGGCCTCGAGACGGTATGAAACCGCTCATGGCCCTGATCATGTCTGGCTTGGGCGCGTCGTTGAACGCGCCCCCGAGTGAAGCCGGCGCATGATCGAACATCCCTATACTTTTTCGGCCTTGAAGCTGTGCAAGCGATTCATGGCCTTGGTCATGTCTTGCTTGAACAGGATATCGGTGGCGCGCAGGGACTCATCCAATGCGGCCTCGATCAGGCTCTGTTCACTGCTTGGGGCCTTGGTCAGGACGAATCCGGCCACCAGCTCCTTGGCACCGGGATGGCCGATGCCAAGGCGCAGCCGGAAGAAGTTATTGTTATTGCCCATCTTGGCAATGATGTCCTTGAGGCCATTGTGACCACCGTGGCCACCACCTTGCTTGAACTTGGCAATGCCGGGGGGCAGGTCCAGTTCATCGTGGGCCACCAGCATGGCTTCCGGTTCTATCTGGTAGAAACGGGCCAGCGCCGCTACGGCCTTGCCGGAGAGATTCATGTAGGTGTTCGGGATGAGCAGACGCACATCCTGACCTTCCACCTGAATGCGGGCTGTGTGGCCGAAGAACTTGGGCTCTTCGCGCAGGCTGACATTGTGCCAGCCTGCCAGCTGCTCCACATACCAGGCGCCCGCATTGTGGCGGGTCTTGGCGTATTCGGGGCCGGGATTGCCCAGTCCCACGATCAGTTTGATTTGGCTTGTCACGCTTGATGTCTTCACTCGCTACTTGCAATGGGCAGACTGCCCAAGGCAATGGGACGCAATATTCTAGCCGCCGACTGGCGATCACTCAACCAAAGCTCGGCAACCGTGAGGGAATAACCGCTGATGGGGTTGCCAATGGCAGCAAAACGGACCCCTTGTCGGGGCCCGTGTTGGTCAATGTTCGCTGGGGTGGCGCCTTACTCGGCCCGCAGCAGCGTGACCGTCTCTTCCGTCAGGGCGGTCAGGGTCGGCCGCTGCTCTCGCACGTATTGCACGAAGGAGGCCGCGTCCGTGCCGCAGTTAACGCTGCTGGCCTTGCAGTCGAGCTGCTGACCCGGTGCATAACGGGCGCTTAGCTGATCGCCGCTTTGCTCCACCTTCTCGATGGGGAAGCCGGTCAGTTTGCCCTCCACCCAGGCGAGATCCAGTCGCTCGGCCTGCTGGCTCTGGGCGCGGGCGAGTGCCTGCCAGCCGTCGTTGCCATCGGCACTGTAGGCATTCATCACCACCCGATAGCGTTGGTTGTCGACCAGATCCTGCCATTGCCCTGCCGCCGTCTGCCATTGCAGTTGGGTCAGCTCGCCGCGCTTGCCCGGCACCGTTTCGGTGAAGGTGTAGCGCAGATGACCGCCGTAGGGGAACTTGCCGGCGTGGGCACTGGCAGGCAAGGTGGCCGTGATGGTCTCTGTCAGCAGGGCGCGTACCTCGGCGCCGGTCAGGGTCAGCACGGATAGCTGATTTTTGAATGGCAGCAGGGTGAGCGCCGCGTCCCCCTCGCGCAACTCGCCAGCGGGCAGATCGGCGCGCACGCCCCCCACCGCCAGCAGGGCGAAGTGAACCGGCCCGCCGGTCAGGGCTTGCACCGCCGGGGTGTTGGCCCAGTAGTATTGGCCTTCGGCCACCAGGGGAGCGACGTCGGATCCGTGGCTGTCGCTACCGTTGTCGCCGGGGCGACGGGCATTTTGCAGCGGCGCCGGCAGGGTGGCGATGACGGGTCCGAAGGCCTGCTCCAGCGCCGGCTTGTAGTGGCTGTCGATGATGCCGCGCAGGCGCGGGTCTTCATCCACTGTCACCAGGTTGGGCTGGGCATCAATGAACTTGCTAGCCTGTTTGCCACGCGTCTTATCCAGCACCTGTTTGCGGGCCGGATCGGCGAAGAAGTCACGGCTGGCCAGCAGCTGGTTCTGGCCCTTGCAGGCGATGACCCGGCCCTGGCCGTCGAAGCTGATCCGGGCCAGGCCGATGGCCTGGGCGTAGGAGCCCGCTTGTACTACACAAGTCAGGCCGACGCCGTCCGGATTGGTGACCAGCTGGGCGTATTCGCCGGTCTTGCCCCAGCCGATGTTGCTGAAGTCACCGAGCAGGCTGTGGGAGTGGCCGCCGACGATGGCATCTATGCCATTCACCTCGGCCGCCAGCGCCAGATCCCGCTCGTTGCCGATATGGGTCAGGGCGACGATCTGGTGGATCCCCTTGGCTTGCAGCATGTCAACAGTGGCTTGAGCCGAAGCGACCTCCTTGCCAAAGCGCAGCTTGCCGACGTTGGGGGAGATATTGGCCATGTCCTCCAGCACCAGTCCCATCACGGCCACCAGATGCTGGCCCTGGGGCAGGTTGTTGAGATCGGTGACCGGGCTCTTTCGGTTGCCTTTGAAGGCATAGACCACGAAGGGTTTGAGGTTGGTGGCGTTGTGCAGGTCAGGGTCGGCCTTGGTGTCGAGGTTGGCCGCCAGTACCGGGAAGTTGACCCTCTTGATAAAGCGGGCGAGCTTCTGGTTGTCGAGATCGAATTCGTGATTGCCCAGGGCCATGGCATCGAGGCCGAACTGGTTCAGCAGCTCGGCATTGGCCATTCCCTCGTTGAGCTTGAAGTAGCCGCTGCCCTGCCAGGCATCGCCACCGTGCAACAGCAACAGCGGCTGGTTTTTGGCAAGCGCCTCGGCCTGAAAGGATTTTGCCATGGTGAGCAGGCGCGGATAGCCGCCGAAGCGGGTGTAGAGAGTGTCGGTTTCCCCCTGCTTGCCAAAGATGGGCCCCTTCAGCTCGGCGTTGACCGGGTCAAACTGGGAGTGGGTATCGTTCATGTGCGCCAGGGTCAGCACGAAGGGCTGATTTTCTTTGCCGGGCTGACAGGCGAACAGGAAGCTGCAGAAGGCAAGAAGCAGCAGCGGGCGCAAGCGATTCATGGATCAATCCTTAACCTGCGGTGGGGCAGGGCAATACCGGGTGTGACAGGACTAGAAAGACAAAAACCGCCAGCTGGCGGTTTTTGTCACAACGGTGTCTATCAATGCTCAAACATGGCAGAGATGGACTCTTCGTTGCTGATACGACGAATGGCTTCCGCCAGTACGGTTGACAGGGTCAGCTGTTTGACCTTGTCGACCGCCTTCATCTCTGCGGTGAGCGGGATGGAGTCGGTGATGATCAGCTCGTCGATGACCGAGTTTTTGATGTTCTCCACGGCGGAACCGGAGAAGACCGGGTGAGTGGCGTAGGCGAATACACGCTTGGCGCCGCGCTCTTTCAGGGCTTCTGCGGCTTTGCACAGGGTGCCGCCGGTGTCGATCATGTCGTCGACTATGATGCAGTCGCGGCCAGCCACGTCACCAATCAGGTGCATGACCTGGGAGACGTTCGGGCGGGGACGACGCTTGTCGATGATGGCGATGTCGGTATCGTCCAGCAGCTTGGCGATGGCACGGGCACGCACCACGCCGCCGATGTCCGGCGATACAACGACAGGGGATTCGAGGTTCTTGGACTTCATGTCTTCCAGCAGCACAGGGCTGCCGAACACGTTGTCGACCGGGACGTCGAAGAAGCCCTGGATCTGCTCGGCATGCAGGTCAACGGTCAGCACACGGTCCACACCCACGCTGGAGAGGAAGTCGGCGACAACCTTGGCGGTGATGGGCACACGGGCGGAGCGGACGCGGCGGTCCTGACGGGCATAACCAAAGTAGGGGATAACGGCAGTAATACGGCCAGCTGAAGCACGACGCAGAGCATCCACCATGACGATCAATTCCATCAAATTGTCGTTGGTCGGGGCACAGGTGGATTGAATGATGAAGATATCGCCACCGCGTACATTCTCATTGATCTGTACGCTGATCTCGCCGTCGCTAAAGCGACCTACGGCAGCATTGCCGAGTTTGATAAACAGGCGATCTGCGATCTTCTGGGCTAGTTCCGGCGTTGCGTTACCAGCAAACAGCTTCATGTCAGGCACGGTTTGAAACCTCGGGGTTGCATCCAGTATGTGGGGGAGTCTGATTCAGACCCGTATCGTTTTGGGGCAAACGATTTATCAAGTTGACGGGTCAGGCCAATATAGGCCGCTTTCAGGCTAGGTGCATCTCGTTGCATGTTTCAAACCGGATGGCTGCCGCGTTTGCGGGAAGCCGTCATCCAGGAGATCGATGACCTCTTTGCGAGTGACAAGGGGGACGATAATGGTTGCAGACTGGCTTGACGAGATTGCGCTCTGTCAAGATCATCTGCGGCCTGCTTACCGAGACACCCGTGTCAATCACCAGGATAATGGCTGGGGTACTAGGATTCGAACCTAGGAATGGCGAGATCAAAACCCGCTGCCTTACCGCTTGGCGATACCCCAATCACTGATTTGTTGCAATGTCACGAACAGTGGTGATATGTTCTCGCCCTTGGCGACAAACCCATCCCATCCCTTCGGCACTTTTGCCAACACTTCCCGAGCAGCCTCTTCGTCTTCAAATTGAGCAAAGACGCAGGCTCCTGTGCCCGTCATTCTTGACGGCGCGTATTCTAGCAACCAGCCGAGCGCATTGGCAACCTCGGGGTGGCGCTTTTTCACCAGCATTTCGCAATCGTTTTTCCACGCCCCTTCCAGCAGGTTGTGAAATGCCATTTTCGGCGTCGCTCTGGGCAGGTCCGGATCCTGAAAAACGGCGGCAGTGGCCACGTGGCAATCGGGCTTGAGCACCAGGTACCAGACGCTTGGCAATTCGACCGGTTGCAGTCGCTCGCCCACCCCTTCTGCAAAGGCGGCGCGGCCACGAACAAACACGGGCACGTCGGCACCCAGCTGGACGCCGAGCTCGGCCAGCTCATCTTCACTCAAGCCGGCCTGCCAGAGGTGATTGAGCGCAACCAGGGTCGTGGCCGCGTCCGAAGAGCCGCCCCCTATGCCACCCCCCATGGGCAATACCTTCTCCAGCCGGATATGGGCCCCCTGCGGGCTCGGCAACCGCGCCTGCAGCAGGCGGGCGGCGCGTATGATGAGGTTCTGCTCATCGGGCACGCCGGGAATGGCCGGGCTCAAGGTGAGCTGCACAGTGTCTGGCAGTGGCTCGAATTCGAGCCAGTCGCCGTGACTGAGAAAGATGAACAGGGTCTGCAGCTCGTGATAACCGTCCGGACGACGGCCATTGACGTGCAGGAAGAGGTTGAGTTTGGCCGGTGCTGGCCAGCGAGTGGCTGTCATGTTCGCCTCCTTGTCGATTGCAGCCATCAGTGAACGATCGTCCATTGGTTGATCTGCAATTTGAGGCGGCTGCCCTGGCCCTCCATGGTCAGCAGGTGTGGCAGGCGGTAGCCGTCCTGATCCCGGTAGTCGCCGTAGACGATCTGCCACTGGCCGTCACGCACGCTGGCCAGGCTGCTGTCGGGATTGAGTTCGAACTCGGCCTTGCCCGGCAGCCCCTTGATCCACTCCGGCAGTCCCTGCACCGGTATGTTCCAGCCGGTGAGTTGATAGACGAGTGCCTCGGCATCCTGGCTCTGGTGCCGCTTGCCCTCGTTGTCTATCAGGGTAATCTCGCCCTTGCTGCGGGAGAGCTCCAGTATGTGGGTGCCAACTATGCTGCTCAGGTTGAGGCGATAGTCGTCCCCATCCTGCCGCCAGTTGACCCGGGCGCTGCCCTTCTGCTGGGCCGTGATGATGGCCATTTTGCCCGACAGTTGCCAGTGGGTGAGCTGCTCGAGACGGGCCCGCTCTTGCTGCCAGTTGACCTGATCCCGCTGGGGTTGGATGGTGGCACAACCGGCCAGCGACAGCAGGCAGGCGAAGGTGAAAATACGCAATAACAAGGTCATGCTCCAGATATGGGGATTTGCCACAGTATACGGGGCGGCCGTATTGCTTTTAAAGCCTTACCCTTTCTCGTACAATTGACGACCTTTACTCCCAGCGCACAGATACGATCACCACCCACTCATGAGTTTGCTTGCCCTCGGAATTAACCACAACACCGCCAGTGTCGCCTTGCGGGAGCGGGTCGCGTTCGGCCCGGACTGCATCGATCGCGCCTTGCGTGAGCTGGTCACCCAACCCGGCGTAAGCGAGGCGGTGATCGTCTCGACCTGCAACCGCACCGAGCTTTACTGCAGCCTGGCACAGGGGCAGGGGGAGCAGGTACTGCACTGGCTGCAACGTTTCCATGGTCTGGACGCGGCCGACGTGGTGTCAGCCATCTACCTGCACTGGGACGAAGAGGCCGTGCGTCACCTGATGCGGGTAGCCTGCGGCCTGGATTCCCTGGTGCTGGGCGAGCCGCAGATCCTGGGGCAGATCAAGCAATCCTATGCCCATGCCCAGCAGTCCGAGGCGGTGAAGGGGTCGCTGGAACGCCTGTTTCAGAAATCCTTCTCCGTGGCCAAGCGCGTGCGCACGGACACCGAGATAGGCGCCAGCGCCGTGTCGGTGGCCTTTGCCGCCGTCAGCCTGGGTCGGCGCATCTTCTCTGATCTCTCCCAAACCAAGGTGCTGCTGGTCGGTGCTGGCGAAACCATAGAACTGGTCGCCCGTCATCTGCGCGAGCAAAACGTCACCCAGATGATGGTGGCGAACCGCACCCTGCAGCGTGCCCAGCTGCTGGCCGAGGAGTTTGATGCCAGGGTGATGACCCTGGAAGAGATCCCGGATTATCTGCACGAGGCGGACATCGTCATCAGCTCGACTGCCAGCCCGCTGCCCATCATCGGCAAGGGCATGGTGGAACGCGCCCTCAAGGCCCGTCGCTTCAAACCCATGTTCCTGGTGGATATCGCCGTGCCACGGGATATCGAGGCCGAGGTGGACGAGCTCTCCGATGCCTACCTCTACACGGTTGATGACCTGCAGGGCATCATCGAGCAGAACCTGGAAACCCGCAAACGGGCCGCCGCCGAGGCGGAGCTCATCGTGCAGGAAGAGCGCGATGAGTTCATGGGCTGGTATCGCAGTCAGCATTCGGTGGATCTCATCCGCGATTATCGTCATCAGGCCCAGCAGGTGGCTGATGAGGAGTTGCAGCGCGCCTTGCTGGCCCTGCAACAAGGTGAGAATGCCGAACAGGCCCTCAAGGCCATGGCGCATCGCCTCACCAACAAGTTGATCCACGCACCGACCCAGGCCCTGCGCCAGGCGGCGGCCCAGGGAGATCACCATCAGCTCTCCCGCCTGCGTCAGGTGCTGGGATTGTCACCAGAGTAATTGTTCGGGGTGGCCGACTGGCGGCCCCTTCCTCCATCGAGAAAACAAGATTTATGAATCCGTCACTGATCAGAAAGCTGGAAGGCCTCATCGAGCGCCACGAAGAAGTACAGGCCATGCTCGGCGAGCCAGGGGTGGCCTCGGATCAGGATCGCTACCGCGCCCTGACCCGTGAATATGCCCAGCTGGAAGATATCGTTCACGCCTTCCAGCACTTTCGCCAGGCCGAAGAGAACCTGGAGGCCACCAAGCTGATGCTGGAAGAGGATGATGCCGACCTGCGCGAGATGGCGCAGGAGGAGTTGCCGCTGGCCAAGAGCACGCTGGAGGAGCAGGAGCAGGCGCTGCAGGTGATGCTGCTGCCCCGGGATCCCAAGGATGACAACAACTGTTACCTCGAGATCCGGGCCGGTGCAGGCGGTGACGAGGCGGCCATCTTTGCCGGTGACCTGTTTCGCATGTATTCGCGCTACGCCGAGCGTCAGGGCTGGCGCATCTCCATCGTCAGCTGCAACGACGGCGAGCACGGTGGCTACAAGGAGGTGATCGCCAAGGTAGACGGCGAGCACGTCTATGGCCGTCTCAAGTTTGAATCCGGCGGCCACAGGGTGCAGCGGGTGCCCGAGACCGAATCCCAGGGCAGGGTACACACCTCCGCCTGTACCGTCGCCGTGCTGCCGGAAGTGCCGGAAGCCGAGCAGATCGAGATCAATGCGAACGACCTGAAGATAGATACCTTCCGCGCCTCCGGGGCGGGTGGCCAGCACGTCAACAAGACGGATTCCGCCATCCGCATCACCCACCTGCCGACGGGTCTGGTGGTGGAGTGCCAGGACGAGCGCTCCCAGCACAAGAACCGCGCCAAGGCGATGTCTGTGCTCTCCGCCCGCCTGCAGGCGGCCGAGGATGAGCGCCACCGCGCCGCCGAGCAGAGCACCCGTCGCAACCTGGTGGGTTCCGGTGATCGCTCCGAGCGTATCCGCACCTACAACTACCCGCAGGGTCGCCTCTCTGAACACCGCATCAATCTCACCCTCTATCGCCTCGGCGAGATCATGGAGGGGGATCTGGACTGCATCATCAGCCCCATGATCCAGGAGTATCAGGCCGATCAGCTCGCCTCCCTGGCCGAGAACAGCTGATGCAGCCCGTGTGTGCAGATATCGCCGTCACGGCGCTGGTGCGCCGCTGATGCAGATCCAGCAGGCCCGCGCCCACATAATGGCAACTCTGGCCGGGGGCGACTCTCCCCGCGCCGACGCCGATGTGCTGCTCTGCCATCTGCTTGGTTGCCGACGCAGCTATCTGATGACCTGGCCGGAGCGCACCCTCGATGCCGCCCAGCAGGCGACCCTGCAGGGTTGGCTGAGCCGTCGTCTCAATGGCGAGCCCATCGCTCACCTGGTGGGTGAGCGGGAGTTCTGGTCACTGCCGCTCAAGGTGAGCCCGGCCACCCTGATCCCGCGCCCCGACACCGAGGTGCTGGTGGAGCAGGCGCTGGCGCGGTTGCCCCCAAGGCCTGCTTCGCCGCATCAGGCGCCTTGCGCCTTGCTGGATCTGGGTACAGGCACAGGTGCCATTGCATTGGCGCTCAAGTCAGAGCGGCCGGATGCTGATGTATGGGCGGTGGATCGCATGCCGGAGGCGGCCGCACTGGCACGCGCCAACAGCGCCGCGCTGGGGTTACCCATCGAGGTGCGGGGCGGCAGCTGGTTTGAGCCACTCTCGGGCGCGCCGCGCTTCGAGATGATAGTCTCCAACCCGCCCTACATCGACGGTGCCGATCCCCACCTGGCTGAGGGGGATGTGCGTTTCGAACCCCGCTCTGCTCTGGTGGCGGACGAGCAGGGGCTGGCAGATATCCGCCTGATAGTGGCCGGTGCGCCGGCCCATCTTTGCCCGGGCGGCTGGCTCTTGCTGGAGCATGGCTGGCAACAGGGTGAGGCGGTGCGTCAACTCCTGCTGCAGTGCGGCTACAGCCAGGTGGAAACCGTGCGCGATTACGGTGATAACGAGCGGGTGACCCTGGGGCGCCTGGCTCGGTGATGATGACGGGCGGGCCCGCGGCCTGCCCCTGTTCAAGGATATGTTATGTATGTTGTTCTCAAACATCTGCACCTGGTGCTGATCGCCTCGGCCGTGCTGATGTTTATGCTGCGTTTTTACTGGGTTCAGAAGGGGACGGGTGGTGCCTATAGCAGCCGGGTCCTGCAACTGAGCGGCTGGTTGAATGGGCTGGTGGTGCTCTCCGGCGTGCTGCTGTGCATGGTGCTGGATCTCAATCCGCTCAACAACGGCACCCCCTGGCTCAGCGAGAAGCTGACGGCCATCCTGGTGGTGGCATTTTTGGCCATGATGGCGCTGCGACTGGCCCGCAATAACGGTATCCGCTGGTTTGCCTTCCTCGGCGCCATCGGTTGGCTCTTCTTTATCGCCAAACTGGCCGTATACAAGCAGGCCAGTCTGTTCGGTTAAGGGTGATGACGATGATACGCGTAGACGAATGGACCGATTTCGAAGCCCACGATATTGCCGAGCTGGCGCTGTCGGTGAGCGACGAGATCCATAGTATCAGCGGTCGTGGCGAGGCCGAGCTGGCCCGCCTCGATGCCTGGCTGGACGAGACGATCGACGAGGGCAATTGCGACGAGGTGCGCCGTCAGCTGCTGCAGGGCTTCTACCAGAGCATGGGTTTTCACGGTGACTGGCAGGATTACTTCTCCGCTGCCAATTGCGATCTGGCTCAGGTGCTCGCCCGCAAGCAGGGCATTCCGGTCAGCCTCGGCATCCTCATCATACAGCTGGGCCGCAAGCTCGGGCTGGATGTGGAGGGGATCTGCTTCCCCGGTCACTTCCTGGTGAGCTTCGCTGGAAGCGAAGGCGAGGTCTATGTAGACCCCTTCACCGGCGACGAGCTGAGCCTGCACCGTATCGAATTGCTGCTGCGCGGCGCCCTCGGCAATCTGGCTACCCTGACCGCCGAACACCTGCAGCCCTCGGGCCAGTGGGAGATCATCGAGCGGCTGCTCAACGTCAGCAAGGGTGCCCTGCTGCGGGAAGATCGCATGACAGAAGCGCTGCGCTGCAGCGAACTGCTGCTGCGCATGAAGCCTGGCGATCCGCTGGAAACGCGGGATCGGGGCTTCATCTACGAGCAGCTCGACTGTCCACGCTTCGCCGCCGACGATTTTGAATACTTTATTGAACAATGTCCGGACGATCCGGTGGCCGATGTGCTCAAGGTACAACTGGCCGCGCTGGATCTTAGCCCCAAGCCGCTCCATTAAGGATGCCCGGGAGCTGCCACAGAACAATATCAGTGCCGGTGTGCCCAAGGCGCAACGGACTAACAGGGATTCAAGCCCCGGGCCCCTTCACTCAAGGATGCCCGGGAGCTGCAACAGAAGAGTATCAAGGTCGGTGTACCCAAGGTGCAACGGACTAATTTGGATTCAAGCCCTTTCACTTAAGGATGCCTGAGATGGAACAGAAGAATATCAAGATCAATGACATCGATGTAGCCAACGACAAACCGTTCGTGCTGTTCGGTGGCATGAACGTGCTGGAATCCCGCGACATGGCGATGGCGGTGTGCGAGAAGTACGTGGAAGTGACCAGCAAGTTGGGCATCCCGTTCGTGTTCAAGGCGAGCTGGGACAAGGCCAATCGCTCCTCCATCCACTCCTACCGCGGCCCGGGTCTGGAAGAGGGGATGAAGATCTTCCAGGAGCTCAAGGCAACCTTCGGTATGCCGGTCATCTCGGATCTGCATGAGGTTCATCAGGCCAAGCCGGTGGCCGAAGTGGTTGACGTCATCCAGCTGCCCGCCTTCCTGGCGCGCCAGACCGATCTGGTGGAGGCCATGGCCCGTACCGGCAACGTCATCAACATCAAGAAACCGCAGTTCCTGAGCCCAAGTCAGATGAAGAACATCACCGACAAGTTTGAGGAGTGCGGCAACGACCAGCTTATTCTCTGTGAGCGCGGCGCCAACTTCGGTTATGACAACCTGGTGGTGGACATGCTGGGCCTGGGGGTGATGAAGAAGAGCACAGGCGGCTATCCGGTGATCTTCGATGTGACCCACTCGTTACAGTGCCGCGATCCGCTGGGGGCTGCCTCGGGGGGTCGTCGGGATCAGGTGACCGAGTTGGCCCGTGCTGGCATGGCGGTCGGCCTGGCCGGTCTGTTCATCGAGTCACACCCGGATCCGAAAGTGGCCCGTTGTGATGGCCCGAGTGCCCTGCCACTGGAGAAGCTGGAAGGTTTCCTCAAGCAGATGAAAGCCATTGACGATCTGATCAAGGGCTTTGAGCCGCTCGATACCTCAGCCTGATTGGCCAGAGAGCAGGTATGAAAAAACCTCCCATCGGGAGGTTTTTTCATTAGTCGATACCGGGAGCGAATTACAGGCTCTGGGTAAAGGTACGGGTGACCACGTCACGCTGCTGCTCCGGGGTCAGTGCGTTGAAGCGCACGGCATAGCCAGAAACTCGTATGGTCAGTTGCGGGTACTTCTCCGGATTGGCGATGGCGTCTTCCAGGGTTTCGCGGCGCAGCACGTTGACGTTCAGGTGCTGACCACCTTCCACGTCAGGTTCGGCTTGAACTGGCAGTTCACGGTATTCGAACTGACCCAGGTCAGAGACACTGACTTCCTGATCGGCGGCGAAGGTGTCGCCTTTGGCGCAGATGCAACGAGCCTGTTGCTTCTCTTCGTCCAGCAGCCAGAAAGAGTTCAGCAGCGCGGTGTTGGTGGACTGGGTGATTTGGATGCCCTTGATCATGGTATGACTCCTCATAGGAAAGCGGATTCAACTGTAAGGAGATTACCCTGATGTATTTAAACCACCGGGATGATTTAAAGGGCCCTTGCCTTACACCTTTACTTTGTTGGGTCATATATATCACGATGGTAATAATACGAAAATTGATCCAAATCAAAAAATGCGCAACTTGTACCTGTGTGTTGGGTTTAAATTATTGAGATTAATCAAAAATAGGTCATTTTTATGATTATATAAGATATCCAAATTATGCATCTTTTATTAATTAAATCTAGTAATTTAACTACATCTTATGGCTATTTCAGCCTGTGACAGTGCTGGCCCAGCCCGCTTCACCGGCAGAGTGTCGTGGCTCTGTGCCAGATGTCCGTCGTCCGGCAACCCCGGTGCTCGTCTCCTCCATAAAGGCAGCGAGGGTGCTCAGAGGAAGGCGCTGTCCCCGCCTAGGCACGCGTGGCGAAGAGAGCCGGTTCGGCGTCCCGCATTTTCTGCCGCTCTCGATGAGGAGGCATCATGTCCGTCACGACCCGCTGTATGGGGCTCAGCTGATGGCGATGCGGTTGCGTCTTGCGGTCTGCCCCCCTATCCTGAACCCCTTGCCGCATTAATTGAGGATACTGGGGTGCAGACTTGGACAGATGTACTGGATTCGGAGAAAGAGGAGAAAGGGAAAGGACTGCAGGGGTCTGATCCTGCCGCATTGATGGAGGGGGCTGGGGTGCCGAGCTGGACAGATGTGATTGGCTCTGAAAAAGAGCAGGACTATTTCAAGGCGACCCTGGCGACCGTCAGGAGTGAGCGGGAAGCGGGCAAGCTGATCTACCCGCCTGCGACCGAGGTGTTCAACGCCTTCAAGCTGACCGAGCTGGATCGGGTCAAGGTAGTGATCCTGGGTCAGGATCCTTATCACGGCCCGAACCAGGCCCATGGCCTCTGTTTCTCCGTGCTGCCCGGCGTGCGCACGCCTCCCTCGCTGGTCAACATCTACAAGGAGATGCAGCGGGATCTGCCAGGTTTTGTCACACCCAATCACGGTTTTCTGGAGTCCTGGGCCCGGCAGGGCGTGCTGTTGCTCAATACGGTGCTGACGGTGCAGGCGGGCATGGCCCACTCTCACGCCCATCTGGGCTGGGAAACCTTCACCGACAGGGTCATAGAGCAGATCAATGCCAGCTGTCAGGGGGTTGTCTTCCTGCTGTGGGGAGCGCATGCCCAGAAGAAAGGCCGTTTCATCGACCGGCAGTGCCATCACGTGCTGAGTGCCCCTCATCCCAGCCCGCTCTCCGCCCATCGCGGCTTCATCGGTTGCGGCCATTTCTCCGAAACCAACCGTCTGCTGACCGAGCAGGGGATGAGCCCCATCAACTGGCATTCGGTCTGCGAATAGAGGACACCGAGTGGCCATGACTGTCGCCGGGTATCGAGCCAGGATGGCAGGAGCCGGGGGCTAGCATTGTGCGTCACTTGGCACTTTGTCTGCAGATGACTTGATTGAGTGCAAAGTTAGCGTGATAAATGACCGTATACTGGAGGCAGGATCGTCTCATTTCAGCGCAAGGAGTGCCCATGCTAGCCAGTCTGCACAAGGATCATCTCAACATCTCCAGGTTGCTGGCGCTGCTCAAACACAAGCTCGCCGTCATTCGCAATGAACAGCCGGTCAGCTACTTCCTGCTTCGGGACGTGGTGGATTATTTGCGGGAGGTCTCGGACAAGTACCACCATCCGAAAGAGGAGATGATCTACGACTACTACCTGAAATACCGGGTGGTGGAAGGCGAGGTTGCCAACCGGTTGCAGGAAGAGCACGCCAGATTGCTGGATGCCGGTGCCGAGCTCAAGGAGATGGTGGAGATGATACTGATGGATGCCGTCATCCCGCTGGATCAGTTCACCGCAAGGCTGGAGCAGTTTGTGGCGCTGCAAGAGGCGCACATCAACTATGAAGAGGGAGTCATCTTCCCCCATCTGCGTGATTCGCTGACCGAGGATGATTGGCGTCACCTGGAGCAGATCTGGCATAACCGGGCCATAGGGGATCCCCTGTTTGGCGCCGAGATCAGTCAGCACTTCCAGGCGCTGGCCAAACGCCTGTCGTTGCCACTCTCCTTCTGACCGTCACAAGCTACTAAAAACAGCGCCCCGGGTAACCGGGGCGCTGTTTTTACAGTTCGATCTCTTCCGAGAGACCTTCGTAGGCGATGTCGATGGATTGCAGCTCCTTCTGCAGGCGATGCTTGTCTTTCAACGCCTCAATCTCACGCCATTTACGTTTCTTTCCCGTTGTTCCGCGGCTACGTGAACCGAGCTCAACCACATCGTCATAATCGAAGTTGAACATATCCATGGCTCCCTCCTTGGTTATTCTCGTTCTCATCACCCGTATAACATAACGCTATTAAAATTAAAACGTTTTCGTGACGAACTCATGACAGGGGATCCAGCGCCCATAAAAAAACCGGACTCCCTTGCGGGAGCCCGGTTTTTGTCTGCTCTTGCTGCCCGGATTAGAGGCGGCTGGCCAGCATGGTTTCCAGCTTGCCCTGGTCGACGGCGAACATGCGGATCCCTTCGCCCAGCTTCTCGACGGCCATGGCGTCCTGGTTCAGTTCCCAGCGGAATTCGGCTTCGGTCATCGGAGTTGGCTTCGGCAGACGCTCGCCTGTGTAGTTCAGCTTGCGCACCACGGCGCCTTCGGTCTTGCTCAGCTCTTCCAGCAGGGCCGGGCCTATGGTCAGGCGGTCACAGCCAGCCAGTTCCAGGATCTCGCCGGTGTTGCGGAAGCTGGCACCCATGACCACAGTCTGGTAGTCGTGCTGCTTGTAGTAGTCGTAAATGGCGGTGACGGAGACCACGCCCGGATCTTCGCTCGGGGTGTAGTCACGGTTGTGCTTGGCCTTGTACCAGTCGAGGATGCGACCCACGAACGGGGAGATCAGGAAGGCGCCGGCTTCGGCACAGGCACGGGCCTGAGCGAAGGAGAACAGCAGGGTCAGGTTGCACTGGATACCCTCTTTCTCCAGCACCTCGGCGGCACGGATCCCTTCCCAGGTAGAGGCCAGCTTGATCAGGATGCGATCGTTGCTGATGCCAGCTTCGTTGTAGAGGCGGATCAGTTTGCGGGCCTTGGCGATGCTGGCGTCGGTATCAAAGGAGAGGCGGGCGTCCACTTCGGTGGAGATGCGGCCCGGAACTATCTTCAGCACTTCCAGACCGATGTTGACTGCCAGCTTGTCGCCCGCGTCGATGATTTGCTGTGCCTTGTCCTGGCTCTGGGATTTGGCCCAGTTGATGGCGTCTTCGATCAGTGCCGCGTATTCGGGGATCTCGGATGCCTTCAACACCAGGGAGGGGTTGGTGGTGGCATCGATGGGCTGGTAGCGCTTGATGGCTTCGATATCACCGGTATCGGCGACAACTGTGGTCAGGGCTTTCAGTTGGGTTAATTTATCGGCCATAGCAAATATCATCTCTTAATGAGGGAGGGATCCCTGGGTTGCGGGCGTGAGACGACAGTTCTGAAATAAAATTACAAAATCCCGGCGGCTCAGGCTCAGAAAAGCACGATGGGTGAGGCCCATCGCCATTGCCTGCCTAATTAATACGGATGTGGCGCATCCTGCAATAGGGGGGCTTGTATGCTTATCATCCAGTCGCCGGCAATGCGGAGAAGAAGGGGGTAAAAGTGATTGATAAAAAACGACTTTTATCCATTTTCTGCAAATGGATTTATCTCCCGATAAAAACAACTTTTTTGGTTGATTATCGGTTTTGTGTTCTCGGTCACATAAATTGTGTGGTTAGCTACTTGAAATTTTATTACGTGTAAAACGTTTGGCAAAACGGGGCCATTTTGAAATCCATTTCAGGTAAACGCTTGCGATCGTGGTTTGCTTCCCTGTGAACACATCTACCTCTATGTAGATAACTGTCAGGGTGTGCTCTTTTGGGGCTAATTTGTCAGCTGATTGATTGGATTCCAAGTTTTGTTGAAAATTTGCGTGTTAAATGAAGCGTTATTGTGGCGGACAGCTCGTTTTTGTTTTCTCAGTGATCGCGATCACTATTCTGAACTCCCTCGCTATGCTAGATTCCGCCCCTTTAGTGAACCGCTAATTCAGACACCGACAGCAAGGGGCCAGCGCAGACTGGCCATGGACGTGATAACAACGAGAGAAATATGGACACTTTGATCGCAATGCTAAACGACCTGATGTGGGGAGCCGTGCTCATCTACCTGCTCATCGGGGTCGGCATCTTCTTTACCTTTCGCCTGGGTTTTATCCAGGTCCGCCATTTCGGCCACATGTTCTCCGTGTTGCGCAATAGTCGCAAATCGGACAAAGCCGGTATCTCCTCCTTTCAAGCCCTCTGTACCAGCCTTGCCGCCCGCGTCGGTACCGGCAATCTGGCCGGTGTGGCCGTGGCCATTTACCTCGGTGGCCCGGGTGCCATCTTCTGGATGTGGCTGATTGCCTTCATCGGCATGGCGACGTCCTTCGTGGAGAGCACCCTGGCCCAGCTCTACAAGGTGAAAGACGAGGACGGCAACTACCGTGGTGGCCCCGCCTACTACATGGAGCGGGGCCTCGGCATGCGCTGGATGGGGGTGGTATTCGCCCTCTGCCTGCTGCTGGCATTCGGCCTGGTGTTCAATGCGGTGCAGGCCAACTCCATCAGCCTGGCGATGAATGTGGCGTTTGGCATTCCTGACTGGGCTACCGGCTTGGCGCTGGTGGTGCTCTCCGGCCTTATCATCTTCGGCGGCATTCGTGGTATCGCCCGTTTCGCCGAACTGGTGGTGCCCTTCATGGCGCTGGCCTACATCCTGATGGCGCTGTTCGTGGTGGCGATGAACATCACCGAACTGCCAGGGGTGTTTACATTGATCATCAAGTCTGCCTTCGGCATCGAGCAGGCGGGTTCCGGCGCCATGGGTTATGCCATCTCCCAGGCGATGATCAACGGCATCAAGCGCGGTCTATTCTCAAACGAAGCCGGTATGGGCTCAGCCCCCAACGCCGCCGCGACCGCGACCCCCTATCCGCCGCACCCGGCCTCGCAAGGCTATGTGCAGATGCTGGGGGTGTTCCTCGACACCATCGTCATCTGTACCTGTACCGCGGCCATCATACTGATGTCCGGCCAGTTTGAACCTGGCTCCGGCATCACAGGAGTCGAGCTGACCCAGCGGGCGCTCTCCTCCCAGATAGGTGGCGGTGGTAGCATCTTCATCGCGACGGCCATCTTCTTCTTCGGCTTTACCTCCATAGTGGCGAACTACTCCTACGCCGAAACTAACCTGGTGTTTCTGGAGCACAACCACAAGGGCGGTCTGATGCTGTTCCGGATGTTCGTGCTGGGCATGGTAATGTTTGGTGCAATGGGTGAGTTGCCGATCGTGTGGGCCATGGCGGATGTCTCCATGGGGTTGATGGCTATCGTCAATCTGGTGGCCATAGTGCTGCTCTCCGGCGTGGCCATCAAGCTGGCCAAGGACTACAACGACCAGCTCAAGCTGGGCAAATTGCCCACCTTCGATGCTAACAAGTATCCCGAGATCCGCAGCCAGCTGGAAGAGGGGATCTGGGACAATCCCCCCCAGAGCAGCAAGCAGGCCTGAGCTTGGTGCTAGCTGTTGTCTGATGAACAAGGGGAGCCACAGGCTCCCCTTTTGCTTGCGCGGGATCTTGATTGGCGGTCGGCGCTATCGCTGTCCATCCCCTCTCGCGGCAGGTCTGGCGCAACCGTCGCTGCAGTTGCTGCCAGACCCGCTGCCGTTGTCTCGGGGAGAGGGGGGCTGGCGCGATTGATCTCGTCCGCCAGCACTACCTGGGTAAAGACGGGGCCGGAGTGAAAGCGAAATTGCTGCTGGTGGGGGCCAAAGATCTGCAACCCCAGCAGGTCGGCTGGCAGCAGTCGTGCTATGTGCTCTTGTCTCCTTTCGCCCCTACAGCTTATACGTCAGCGGTGGAGGAGTATCGAATGGGCAAGCCATTGAGCAGGGTCATTTTTGGGGCAACTTCACACAGACTTCACTCTGGCTCACAGTGGGCACATGGAGCTCATCTAGGCTTGCGCACGGATTGACTGTGCCAGCCATGGGGTTGGCGTTACCTACATTCATCATGAGACTCATAAAATGGAAAAAGCTACAACCCGGTCGCTGCTGGTACTGAGTGCCCTGCTGCTCTCCCCCTTATCCCATGCAAAAGAAGCCGAGCCCCTGGCGGCCGTGGTGGATGGGGCCATCCGGCCTTTGCTCAAGGAGCACAGGGTTCCGGGCATGGCGGTCGCCGTGCTCAAAGAAGGCAAGGCGCATTACTTTAACTACGGGGTAGCGGATCGGGAGAGCGGTACTCGCGTAAGCGAGCAGACCCTGTTCGAGATTGGTTCGGTCAGCAAGACACTGACCGCGACCCTTGGCGCCTATGCCGCGGTCAAGGGTGGTTTTCAGTTGGAGGACAAAGTGAGCCAGCATGCGCCCTGGCTGAAAGGCTCCGCCTTCGACGGCATCACCATGGCCGAACTCGCCACCTACAGTGCGGGCGGCCTGCCGTTGCAGTTTCCCGACGAGGTGGATTCCACCGACAAGATGCATGCCTACTATCGCCAGTGGACGCCAGCCTACCCGGCGGGTACCCATCGCCAGTACTCCAATCCCTGCATAGGCCTGTTTGGTCACCTGGCCGCGAATAGCCTGGGCCAGCCATTTGAGCAACTGATGAGCCAGACCCTGCTGCCCAAGCTGGGCTTGCATCACACCTATATCCAGGTGCCTGAGTCGGCCATGGCGAATTATGCCTACGGTTACTCGAAGGAAGACAAGCCCATCAGGGTCAATCCGGGCGTGCTGGCGGCCGAGGCTTATGGGATCAAGACCGGTTCTGCGGATCTGCTGAAGTTTGTCGAGGCGAACATGGGGTATCAGGGAGATGCCGAGGTAACAAGCGCGATCGCGCTGACCCACACTGGCTTCCATTCGGTGGGGGACATGACTCAGGGGCTGGGCTGGGAGAGCTACGCCTATCCGGTGACCGAGCAGACATTGCTGGCGGGCAACTCACCGGCGGTGAGCCTCAAGGCTAATCCGGTCACGCGCTTTGCGGTGCCCAAAGCGATGGGCGAGCAGCGGCTCTATAACAAGACGGGCTCGACCGGCGGCTTTGGGGCCTATGTGGCGTTCGTACCCGCCAGGGGGATAGGCATCGTCATGCTGGCCAATCGCAACTATCCCATCGAGGCCAGGGTCAAGGCGGCTCACGCCATCCTGAGCCAGCTGGCGTTGTGATGATCATGTCTGCCTGACGGGATGACTTCCTCTGGGGTAAATAATGAACGTTTGTCAATACGCCGGGTCACCCCGGCGTATTTTGTCATTGTAGTCACCGGCTATCATAGCGGCTGGTCGCGGCAAGGAGAGTGTTGCTAACCTTGTCGCGGGTGGCTAGCCGTACTGCTCTTCCATCCAGGCTTCCAGAATGAGCTGGGCGGAGACCCCATCCACGCTGCCTTTGTCGAGCGCCTTGTAGCCACCCCGTTCAAACAGGCGGGCGCGGGCATCCGTGGTGGTGAGCCGCTCGTCCTTGAACTCCACCTGTTTGCCAAAACGGCCGTGCAGACGGTTGCCGAATTTGCGGGCCCGTACCGTGATCTCCTGCTCAGTGCCATCCATGTTCAGTGGCAGGCCGACCACCAGCAGATCCGGTTGCCACTCCTTGAGCAGCTTCTCGACGTCGTCCCAGTTGGGAACTCCGTCGTTGGCCTTGATGGCGCGCAGGGGCTGGGCTGTGCCGGTGAGCTCCTGGCCGATGGCGACCCCTATGCTCTTGGTGCCGTAGTCAAAGCCCATGATACTGCGTGATGACATTGAATGTTTTCCTCAAAGCGCCTCGTAAAATACGTGGCAAACGGCATCAGCTGTGACCGATGTCGCTGGATAGATGAATGGGATTAACCCCTATGCTGGCAGCGGCTTGCTGCCAGCGCTGATGGATCGGGGTCTTGAAGACGAGATCCGGATTGGGCGGGATCACCAGCCAGGCGCCGTCCACCAGCTCCTGTTCCAGTTGACCTGCACTCCAGCCGGCGTAGCCGAGCGCCACCAGCCAGTGATCCGGGGCCTGCTCTGTGCCCAGGGTTTCCAGTATGTCCTTGGAAGTGGTGACCATGAGCTCATCCCCCACCTGCAGGGTGGAGTTGAACCCCGGGCGGAAGCTATGCAGCACGAAACCGCGATCGGCGTGTACCGGTCCTCCTTGTAGCACGGGCTGTTTGAGATCCGGGCTGGCCGGGGGGGCGAGCTTGAGCTGGGTCAGCATGGCGTCCAGTGACATGTCCACCGGGATGTTGACCACCAGCCCCATTGCACCCTCTTCGTTGTGTTCGCACAGGTAGACCAGCGAACGCTCGAAATAGGGATCGGAGAGGCTTGGCATGGCGAGCAGGAAATGATTTTGCAGTGTTTGCATATGGGCCAAATATTGCAAAGGTATTTGGGGCAATTATGGCAGCTCACTGTATCGGGCAAAACTGCTTTTTATCGCTTGCGCTCCTTTCCATCGACATTGTCAGGATGGAGAGAACGTCATGGAGGCTGTTTCGATCAGACAGACGCTGATCCTGGGGCCCCTGCTGGCACCTGTGCTGCGCAAGGACGAGCTGGGCGGGCTCACTCCCTCAGCGAGGTGAGCTGTCATTTTCGTGATCGTATCACCCAGATCAACGGCATGGCACAGGAGCAGAGCAAGGTGACGGTGGAACCGTTCTGCAGCTGAGGTAGCGTGCCCGTACGCTGGCGGGAAACAACAGAGGCGGCCTCGGGGCCGCCTCTGTTGTTATTGCCGTTTAGCTTCGGGTTATTCAGGCGTTCGCCAGCCGACGCTCGATGGCATCCATCAGCATGCCGGTGATGGAGACGTCAAAGGCGGCCTCGATCTCGCGGATGCAGGTCGGGCTGGTGACGTTAATCTCGGTCAACCGATCGCCGATGATGTCGAGCCCGACGAAGATGAGGCCCTTCTCTTTCAGGGTCGGGCCCACCGCGCGGGCGATGGCCCAGTCGGCTTCGCTCAAGGGACGAGCCTCACCACGGCCACCGGCTGCCAGGTTGCCACGGGTCTCCCCCTGCGCCGGAATGCGGGCCAGGCAGTAGGGAACCGGTTCGCCGTCCACCACCAGCACCCGCTTGTCGCCATCCTTGATGGCGGGCAGATAGGTCTGGGCCATGCAGTACTGGCTGCCATGTTCTGTCAGCGTCTCGATGATAACGCCGACGTTGGCGTCATCTTCCTTCATGCGGAAGATGGAGGCGCCACCCATGCCGTCCAGCGGTTTCAGGATCACATCCTTATGCTGGGCGTGGAAGGCGCGCAGCTTGTCGGCTCGGCGGGTCACCAGCGTGGTCGGAGTGTGCTCGGCAAACCAGGCAGTGTAGAGCTTCTCGTTGGCATCGCGCAGGCTCTGTGGCTTGTTGACGATGAGGCAGCCCTCATCCTCTGCCCGCTCCAGCATGTAGGTGGCGTAGATAAATTCGGTGTCAAACGGCGGATCCTTGCGCATCAGGATCACATCGAGGTTGGAGAGGGGCTGATCGACCACCTCGCCCAGCGTGTACCAGTCGGCATAGTCATATTTGACGGTGAGCGGGCGCATGGTACCAAAGGCGCGACCGGCTTCCATGTAGAGATCCTTCATCTCCAGATAGAAGAGCTCATAGCCGCGCTTTTGCGCCTCTTCGAGCATGGCGAAGCTGGAATCTTTCTTGATGTTGATGGCCGAAATCGGGTCCATCACTATGCCGAGTTTAATGGTCATCCGAATATCCTTCTTAATGGCTCGATTGGGTTGTAGGGTCGATTAGCGCAGCGTAATCGGCCGTTTGAGGCTGCCATCATTCGATGCCGCCATGCAGCTTATCGACACTGCCCTATGGTATTAAGCCAGATCGCCAAAGCGGCACTGCAGCGCCGTGATGGCGGTCAGAGCGGCCGTTTCGGTGCGTAGCACCCGCGGTCCCAGCAGCATCTCCTTGAAACCTTCCTGCACGGTACGGGCGATCTCGTCGCTCGACAAGCCCCCTTCCGGGCCAATCAGCAGGCGCACCCCGTGCGTCGGCGCTGGCAGTGTGCTGATGCTGTACTCGGCGCGCGGGTGCAGGTTGAGTTTGAGCTCTTGAGTCTCTTCTGCCAGCCAGGCTTCCAGCTCCATCGGCATGCGAACTTCGGGCACCAGGTTGCGACCGCACTGCTCGCAGGCGCTGATCACCACTTTCTGCCACTGCTCACGCTTCTTCTCCAGCCTGTCCGCCGGCAGCTTGACGCCGCAGCGCTCGGAGAAGAGCGGGGTGATGCAGGTGACGCCCAGCTCGACCGATTTCTGGATGGTGAAGTCCATCTTGTCGCCCCGGCTGATCACCTGGCCCAGATGGATGGCGAAAGGGGATTCCACCGATTGGGCGTCGCAGCGGTCGATGGTCACCTCCACCGACTTCTTGCCGACCAGGGCTATGGTGGCGGCATATTGATTGCCGTCGCCATTAAACAGCTCCAGCTGCTGTCCCGGCTGCATGCGCAGTACCCGGCCGATATGGTTGGCGCCATCTTCTGACAGGGCGAGGGTCTGGCCAACCTGCAGGGTGGCCGCTTCATAGATACGTGGAATGCGCATGGCTGATTGTCAGTCTCTTGCTTGGAAACGCTTCAATATCTTGGCGTGAGGCCCTGTTCAAGGCTCACTCGGCTATTGACGCGCCTCATGATGGGAGGGGGCGCTCCCCCTCCTTCGTCAAATGGGGTTATTGGCACTGCTTTTCAATGAAGGGATTGGTATTGCCCTGCAACTTGCCTATGCGGCGATTGCGTTCGCACTCCCAGCCATCGGCCGGGTACTGTCTGTCCCAAGCGTCGAACAGTTTACGCTGTTGCGCCGCGAGACGCAGCCCATACTGCTGGCTCATATAGAGGTAGGCGCGGGCGATCTGGCCCCGAACCGGCCCTTTGGGTGGCTGCACCCGACGATCCTTGAAATCCACCAGCATCTGGCACTGGCCGTACTGATCCGGGGTGCCGTTCCAGTCGGAGAAGCGGTAGTTGGCGCGATCACCGTTCACTTCGCCGATGGCGGGGAAGAGGTTGTGCATGTCCCCCTCCATCTGGTTGAACTCATCGCTCTTGCCACAGTTCTTGCGGCCACCCTGTTGCCAGCACTGCAGCTGGTGGCCGAACTCCCAGGCCGGCACCACGTGTTCCCACTCGATGCGGCTGGCGCGCTTTGCTTGCTTGCGTGGTTCATAGCCGCAGCTGGCCAGATCCGGGCTCATTTTCTTGCCCTGATACTCAATCTTGCAGCCGCAGTAGAAGGTGACGGGGTGATCCTGATAGAGGCGATTCAGATCCAGCTTGGCGGCGCGAAAGGTCTGGGCATGCAGGGGCAAACTGACCAGCAGGGCCAGGGCGAACGAAAACAGGGGACGAAACATGAAGATCCTTGGTAATGACGTGGTCGGATGAAGAGAGGGGCACCCTAGCACAGGGTTGCGACACAGGCTGGCTTACTCCGCAGGCACAGACTCCTGCTGTTCTCGCTCCAGCGGCTGCTTGCAGCGGCGACAGTGATAGCGGGCTTCACCGCGCATCACCTTGTTGTGGCGGCGCACCGAGAGCTGATGCTGTTGGCAGTGACAACGATAGGGCATGGTCGGCTGCGCCAGTACCGCCAGATCGAAGCTGTGGGTGGTTCTGGGTTCAAGGCCGAACACTTGCCGCATCATCGACTGCCACTGGGTGCCGTGAGGCAGCACCCGTGCCTTGCCGCGCCCTTCCCCCCACAGGGCATAGACCAGCAGATGGGCCACCTCGTGGGGCACCACCTCGGCCAGAAATGCCTGCTGGTTGGCCTGATAGAGGGCCGGGTTGAAGCGCAGCTCCCAGGTTTGCAGCCGTGCAGAGCCTGCCGCACGGCCCCGCATGTTGCAGTAGATCCGCGGGCGGGCAAAGGTGCGACCGAGGCGCGCCTCGGCCTGCACGAAACAGGCTTCTACGCGTTGTTGCAGCAGGGATGCAAGCTGGGCAGGGGTGGCAGACATCAATATCTCGTCAGGTAGCGGAAAAGCAAAAGGGGAGCCAGGCTCCCCTTTTATCACAACTGGCGACTGTTACAAGCCAGCAGCGGAGCGCAGCAGCTCGGCCTTGTCGGTCTGCTCCCACGGGAACTCTTCGCGACCGAAGTGACCGTAGGCGGCGGTAGCCTGGTAGATGGGGCGCTTCAGATCCAGCATCTCGATCAGGCCATACGGACGCAGTTCGAAGTGCTCGCGCACCAGCTTGACCAGCAGATCCTCGGCGACCTTGGCAGTACCGAAGGTTTCGACACTGATGGAGGTCGGCTCGGCCACGCCGATGGCGTAGGAGATCTGGATTTCACAACGATCGGCCAGACCGGCAGCGACTATGTTCTTGGCCACGTAGCGGGCGGCGTAGGCAGCGGAGCGGTCAACCTTGGACGGATCCTTGCCTGAGAAAGCGCCACCACCGTGACGGGCCATGCCGCCGTAGGTGTCAACGATGATCTTGCGACCGGTCAGACCGCAATCACCCATGGGGCCGCCGATAACGAAACGGCCGGTCGGGTTGATGAAGTATTTGGTGTCCTTGGTGACCCACTCTGCCGGCAGCACCGGCTTGATGATCTCTTCGCGTACCGCTTCAACCAGATCTTTGTGGCTGATGGATTCGCTGTGCTGGGTAGAGAGCACCACGGCATCCACACCCAGGATCTTGCCTGCGTCGTCGTAGGCGAAGGTCAGCTGGCTCTTGGCATCCGGACGCAGCCACGGCAGGGTGCCGTTTTTGCGTACTTCAGCCTGACGCTTCACCAGCAGGTGAGAGTAGGTGATGGGGGCGGGCATCAGCACGTCGGTTTCGTTAGTGGCGTAGCCGAACATCAGGCCCTGGTCACCGGCGCCCTGCTCCAGCGGATCGCGGCGGTCAACGCCCTGGTTGATATCGGGGGACTGTTTGCCGATGGCGTTCAGCACGGCGCAAGAGTCAGCGTCGAAGCCCATGTCGGAGTGGGTGTAGCCGATTTCACGTACGGTATCACGCACTATCTCTTCGATATCAACCCAGGCAGAGGTGGTTACTTCCCCGGCCACCATGACCATACCGGTCTTGACCAGGGTCTCGCAGGCTACACGGGCCTTGGTATCTTGCTTGAGGATGGCATCCAGTACCGCATCGGAGATCTGGTCCGCAATCTTGTCGGGATGGCCTTCGGAGACCGACTCGGAAGTAAACAGCTTTGCCATGATGGGATTCTCAGCTTGTCTGGGGTTATCGCCACAGCAATAACCGGGTGATGATAGGATGGTTGTAGAGGTATCTACATCTGGACGTCCATTTTAGTTAGCGCTCCCTTCGATTGCCAGCACTATTTTGGTTTTGCCGCGCGCTGGCCGAACAAGATACGTGCTTTACCCCATTTGGGGGGCGAGCCGTTTACAACTCAATCGTTTGCCCCGGTCAGAAAAGCGATTGAGCTCCCAAAGCCACTTTATTCGCCCAGATAATATTTGCACCGCACGCCCCCTGCTGGGACAATAACGCGCCTTAATCTTGGCCATCAAATGAAGCAATCGCAGGAGATACAGATGCCTTCTCGTAAAGAGCTTGCCAATGCCATTCGCGCATTGAGTATGGATGCCGTTCAAAAAGCCAACTCCGGTCACCCGGGCGCCCCCATGGGAATGGCAGATATCGCCGAAGTGCTGTGGCGTAGCCACCTCAGACATAACCCGAACAACCCCAAGTGGGCCGACCGCGACCGTTTCATTCTCTCCAACGGCCACGGCTCCATGCTGCTGTACTCCCTGCTGCACCTCTCCGGTTATGACCTCTCCATTGACGACCTGAAAAACTTCCGCCAACTGCACTCTCGCACCCCGGGTCACCCCGAGTACGGCTATGCACCGGGCGTGGAAACCACCACAGGTCCGTTGGGTCAGGGCATCACCAATGCCGTGGGCATGGCGATCGCCGAGAAGGCCATGGCCGAGCAGTTCAACCAGCCGGGTCACGACATCGTTGACCACTACACCTACGCCTTTATGGGCGACGGCTGCCTGATGGAAGGCATCTCCCACGAAGCGTGCTCCCTGGCAGGTACCCTGCAACTGGGCAAACTGATTGCGTTCTGGGATGACAACGGTATCTCCATCGACGGTCACGTTGAAGGCTGGTTCACCGACGACACCCCCAAGCGTTTTGAAGCCTACGGCTGGCACGTGATCCCGGCGGTTGACGGTCACAGCCCGGAAGCCATCAATGCCGCCATCGAAGCCGCCAAGGCCGAGACCGGCAAGCCGACCCTGATCTGCTGCCGCACCATCATCGGCTACGGTTCCCCGAACAAGTCCGGTTCTCACGACTGCCACGGCTCACCGCTGGGCAACGACGAGATCGCCGCAGCTCGCGCGTTCCTGAAGTGGGACCACGCACCGTTCGTTATCCCGGCCGACATCGCTGCCGAGTGGAACGGTCAGGAGAAGGGCACTGCGCTGGAAGCCGACTGGGCTGCCAAGTTCGCCGCCTATGAAGCCGCTCACCCGACCCTGGCTGCCGAATTCAAGCGCCGTACCGCAGGTGATCTGCCGGCCAACTGGGCTACCGAATCCGCCAAGATCATCGAAACTCTGCAAGCCAACCCGGCCAAGATCGCGACCCGTAAAGCGTCCCAGAACTCTCTGGAAGCGTTCGGTAAGCTGCTGCCGGAGTTCATGGGCGGTTCTGCGGATCTCGCACCGTCCAACCTGACCATGTGGTCCGGCTCCAAGTCCCTGACCAACGACGATGCCTCCGGCAACTACATCCACTACGGTGTACGCGAGTTCGGCATGTCCGCCATCATGAACGGTATCGCCCTGCACGGTGGTTTCATCCCCTACGGCGCCACCTTCCTGATGTTCATGGAGTACGCCCGTAACGCTCTGCGCATGGCCGCGCTGATGAAGCAGCGTGCCATCTTCGTTTACACCCACGACTCCATCGGTCTGGGTGAAGATGGCCCGACTCACCAGCCGGTTGAGCAGATCGCGTCCCTGCGTCTGACCCCGAACATGAGCACCTGGCGCCCGTGTGACCAGGTTGAATCCGCCATCGCCTGGAAGCACGCCATCGAGCGTACCGACGGCCCGACTGCGCTGATCTTCTCTCGTCAGAACCTGGCCCAGATGGACCGCAGCGCCCAGCAGCTGGCCGACACCGCCAAGGGTGGTTATGTGCTGAAGGATTGCGCTGGCAAGCCGGAACTCATCCTGATCGCCACCGGTTCCGAAGTGGAGCTGGCCGTTGCCGCCTATGAGCAGCTGACTGCCAAGGGCCGTGCCGTGCGCGTGGTCTCCCTGCCGGCGACCGACGTGTTCGATGCCCAGTCTGCCGAGTACAAAGAGTCCGTGCTGCCGTCTTCTGTCACCAAGCGTGTGGCCATCGAAGCGGGTATCGCTGATTACTGGTACAAGTACGTCGGTTTCGGCGGCAAGATCATCGGTATGACCACCTTCGGTGAGTCTGCACCGGCCGAGCTGCTGTTCAAGGAATTTGGCTTTACCGTGGAAAACGTGGTTGCGACCGCAGAGTCCCTGTAATAGCCCCTGTAGTTCCTGAACCTTGGGTCAGCGTGGCCCAATAGCCGGAACGATAAAACGCCCTCCATCGCAAGATGGGGGGCGTTTTTTATGGCCTTTGATGCTGCCAGAGTGATGTGTTTATCGACCTCGCTTTTTCTTTTTCATTTGCTGTTATTTGTAGCGCCATATGATACCCTCCTTGCTGCTGCCATTCCCAGCTCTCGATTGACGGCCCGCTGTTTCAGCGGGTCGTCATGGTATAAACCAAGCCAGCAATCACATTCTTGCCGCATCGTCTCTGGGTGATGGCATCAGCTCACAAGGATATTCGGAGGGAGCAGGATCCGCTCCCGGGTGAATGATCTTTAATTATAAAAATGTCATTTGATGTGTAATCAAGATGGAGTTTTCCTATGTCTTGTTCTATTTCTATCGATCCATCAGCAAAAAAACTGCGGGTCAACAAAGACAGTTATGACTTTGATAAAATATCTGATGTGCAAGTCAGGACGCTCTCGTGGAAAGATAAACTGCTCAATATGTTCATCATCGGTTTCATTGCCTCAAGCGTATTGTTTATCATTGTCCCGACGGATGAACATGGTCAGGTAATAACGTCAGTTCTCCCTGTGGTTGCATTTTTGATCGGTGCATGTATTGCTTTGTTTGTCAGTAGTAAATATGAATTTAGATTGGAGTTTAGATATTCAGATGAAGTCGGTGTACAGTGGTTCACCGCAGCCAAGGGACGCACAGTTGTTGATTATCAGATGTTCAAGACACGGGAAGTAGAACTTAAGCACTACCTTTAGCGAACACTGATGGCTCTGACTCTTATACACAAATATTGTGAACTGATTGGCACTTTTCCCGATTTCCAGGATCTGATCTCCTATGTGACTCCCGAACATGGTAACGATCATGCTAACTTTTGCTCTTCATCGTGCGGCCGAT
>NZ_JAACGC010000020.1:0-61116 GCF_029237385.1 Aeromonas sp. 1HA1 | reverse complement strand
CCAGTCGCTCCATGGGCATACGGCGACGGCGCAGGGTAGCAACGCCCTCTTCGCCGAGCAGAGTGGTGATGAGCTCGTTGGGAATGAGGTCGGAGAGTGACTCAAACTGGGCGGCCTTGCTGGCGTGGAGGAAGTCGAGAGCTTGAGCGATACGCATAAAAAATCCGAAACCAATCAACAGGTTTCGGATTTTCACACATCAGAAGGATCGGTCAATGGATCCTTAACTGATCGGCATTAAGCAAAGTGCGGTGTCTTTTTGCCAAAAATGGTAAGCGGATCACATTACGACTGGCGCAGCAGCTGATCCTTGAGGTTTGGCGGCACACCACGAATGGTCAGGGTATCTGTCTGGGGATCGTAAAACACCCGGCTGTTCAGCAACTTCTGCTCGAAGCTCAGGGTCAGACCACCACCGGACCCGACGAACTTGGTCAGGCCGCGCAGAGTGGAACGATCAGCGGGGAAGCGATCTTCCAGCTCATACTCCTGACCGATGAAGCTGTAAAAATCGAGGTCGCCATCGCCCGGCAATTCTGCAGAGAGCTCCTTGATTTCGATCTCCTCTCCGGCGCTGGCCTGCTCGGTGCAATATTTGAAGACCTGCTTCTTGTAGTCATTGCGCTCGGCCTGCTCCAGCTGGCGGCTGTCGCAATAATCGTCCACCGCCTGCAGTAACCCCTTATTTTGCACCTTGGCATCCATCCCCTCACGGGCACCCAGCAGATCCATGAAGAAGTCGCCCAGTTTGCGGCCGACCCGCCCCTTGCTGAAGGTGATATAACGGCGAGAGTCTGGCTGGGTTTTCCATTCGGTCAGATCGATGCGAGCCACCAGATTGAGTTTGCCGATATCCAGATAATGAATATGGCGCAAGTCCAGCGCCTCGCTGACAGTGACGCTCTCCTTGCCTTCCAGCAGGGCAAGCATCAGGTAATCGACCCCGACATAGTTGTATTTGGCAAACAGCAGCACCCCCTGCTCGTCGAGGGCGTGCTCCACCAGGTTTTTCACCAACAGATGGGTCATGTTGACCGAAAAGGGAACGAATTCGCTCTGCTCGCCGAGCAGTTGCTCGAGGGCGATGCGAAAGGCGGGAGAAGGCTGCTTGGGGGCCGTTTCGCCCTCCGCCAGCTCGGCCACGGCAGTTTCTGGGTCGGCAAAGAAGCCAAAACCCTTGCCACCCTTGCCGTTGTAAATGCGATGCAGCTCCGCCATCAGCCCCTGTACCGCCTCATCGGCAGGCAGGGTCTGGCTGCGGGTGTCGGCGTGAGGTTGACCATCGCCGCCCTGGCGCAGGGAGTGAAGAATGATCTTGTCGATATCGAGACTCATGTCACAAAGCCATAGTGTTAGCCGAAAGGGTGAAGTATTATAAGGCGCTTTGAACCGAGATGAACCCAAGATTATGCCCATCGTATCAAAGTACACAAACCAGCAATTTGATGACCTGATGAATGACCTGATCACAGTACTGGAAAAGCACAAAGCGCCAGTCGACCTCAGCCTGATGGTGCTGGGTAACGTGACCACCAATATCATCAACGGCATGGCCCCGGCACAACGCCAGGCGATCACTGAAAAATTTGTCCAGGCACTGACTTCCTCGGTCGACAATCGCCACGACGCACACTGAATCGCCGCTTTTTTTTGACGTTTCTCAACGCAGATGGATCACTATGGTCGAAACCGGCAACCCCTATCGTGATAATGTCTCTCGCCTGATCACTTGGGGGCATTGGTTCTCCTTCTTCAACATCATACTGGCCATGCTGATTGCCACCCGCTATCTGGGGGCGATCAGCTGGCCGTCGAGCACGCTCGGCGTGACCTATCTCATCATCAGCTGGATAGGCCACTTCTCGTTTCTGAGCTTTGTCACCTACCTGTTGACAGTGTTCCCGCTGACCTTCGTGCTGCCCAACGAGAAGGCGCTGCGCTTCATTTCGGCCATCATTGCCACCCTGGCGCAGGTGCTGCTGCTCATCGACACCCAGGTGTTCCAGCTGTTCAAGTTCCACTTGAACGGTCAGGTATGGCAGCTGCTGCTGGATCAGGCCCAAACCGAGGAGGGCTCGATCTGGAGCATCATCTTCGTGGCAGTGCCGACCATCTTTCTGCTGCAACTGCTGCTGTCGGCCTATGTGTGGCGCAAGATCAACAAGCGCAAACGCCGCCAGTATGGCAATCAGGTGGGGCTGGCCCTGCTGGTCTGCTTCATTCTGACCCACGTGGTCAACAGCTGGGCTGATGCCACCCTGTATCAGCCCATCACGATGCAACGTGCCAACTTCCCGCTCTCCTACCCCATGACCGCCAAGAGTTTCCTGGCCAAACACGGCTGGCTGGATCTGGATCAGTACGAGAAGCAGGCCGAATCCCAGGATGGCGACCGCGCGAGCCGCTTGCGCTACCCGCTGCGTCCGCTCAGCGTCAATGCTCCCGTCGAGCACAAGAATCTGTTGATCGTGGTGGTAGACTCGCTGCGGGCCGACATGCTCAACAACATCAACATGCCCAATCTGCAGCGCTATGCGGATCAGCACCTCCACTTTGCCAACCACATGAGTGGCGGCAACAATGATGTGATGGGGATGTTCAGCCTCTTCTATGGCCTGCCCGGCCACTATTACGACGATATTCGCAACGACAAGACGCCACCGGTACTGTTCGACGAGATGTTGCGCCAGGACTACCAATTTGGTCTGTTCGGCGCGCTGGACGATGCCCAGAAGTATCGCCAGAGCATACTCTCGGGCCTGCGCAAGCAAGTATTTGTCTCAGAGCAGACCGATGACAGACAGCTGATCGACGACTGGCAGCAGTGGCTTGCCAAGCGTTCACCGGACAGGCCCTGGTTCTCGCTGGTCTATCTGTCAAGCCCGGGTGATTACCAGCTGCCAGCCAACATCAAGGGACCCTTCCAGCCCGAGCTGACCAAGTTCAATCCGGCCACCGCCTATCAGAGCGAGAACCTGCAAAAGCTGGAAAATCGCTACAAGAACACCGTCTTCTATACCGATCAGTTGCTGGAGCAAATGCTGACCCAGTTGCAACAACAGGGGCTCAATGAGCAGACCATAGTCGTCATCACCGCCAACCACGGTCAGGAGTTCAACGAAACCCAGAGCAACAGCTGGGGCTATGGCACCAACTACTCACCTTACCAGGTGCAGGTGCCCTTCGTGCTGGCCTGGCCGGGCAATGACACCCTGCCGCTGAGCCAGGCTAGCAGTCATGTTGATCTGGTGCCGACCCTGATGCAAAACATGCTGGGGGTACGTAATCCGGCGCGGGACTACAGCATAGGCCGCAACCTGTTCGACACCAGCCCGCGCAACTGGGTGCTGGCGGGAGATCAGCGCGACTTTGCCATCTATCAGGACAACACCATCACCCACTTCAACAAGCAGGGTGACTTCGAGTTGCTGGAGCGCGACAGCTACCGTCCCATCAAGCACGACACCCCCGACATGGGCGTCATGATCCAGGTGATGAATGAGCTGAACCGCTTCTATCGCGCCCCCTGAGGCCAAGCCAACCCACCATGAACAGCCCGCTCTCGCAGCGGGCTTTTTATTGCGTCTGCGCCAGCACAGCCAAAGAGAGAACAGCTCCGCACTCATCGCTAATCGGCCCCACCTGCTGCAAAGCAACCCCACGGTAGCGCGGAGCAGTATCTTTGGACGAGGGGGCTCCCCCTCTGCTCAAGGCCTGTCAGGCCGGGCGCGAGTACCGCGAGTACTATGAATACCCAAGGCAAGCGGGCACCCGGCGTCTCGGCCAAACAGATCCTCTTGATACGCTGATTGCACAGGGGTGGGCAGGGAATGCAGCTGAAAAACAGGGCCCGGTGCCGGCTACCCCAGCCCCTGGCCGGTGAGGCGCACAAGGAGTGTGCACCCTGTCAGAAAACAACCAAAACACGTCATCCTGTGCCGGATCCAGCATGATTTGCACCGCAGATCGCTAGCATGAAACGGGCAGAGCGGTTAGTCTAGCGGCGTTGAACCAACCCCATGAGGTACAGATGAAAACCGTATTGCGTTTTAGCCTGCTGGGCGCCTTGTTGCTGGGCGGCCATGCCTTCGCCGCCGAACCGAAAAAATTTGATATCAGCATGTTCCCGGCCGCCGAAGTAAACCAGGAACGTGTCGTCATCCGCCTGCCAGAAGTCGAGAATGAAGCCGACATGATGGTCGAGTTGCAGGTCGGCAAGAAAATGATGGTCGATTGCAATGTGCCGCGCTTCGCCGGCAATCTGGAACAGCACAGCGTCAAGGGCTGGGGCTACAACTACCTGATGCTCGATAAGGTTTCCGATCCCATCAGCACCCTGATGGCCTGCCCGGATGCCCAGAAGAAAGAGACCTTCGTCCAGATCTATGGTCAGGGCTTCTTCGTGAACTACAACTCCAAGCTGCCGTTCGTGCTCTACGTCCCGCAGGAGTATGAAGTGCGCTACCGTCTGTGGCGTGCCGACAACCTGGCCCAGCCAGCCATGATAGAGTAAGCATCTATCGAGACCAAATTTCCTACGTTGGTTCATAAATGATGCAAAATAGAGCGCCAAATGGCGCTTTATTTTTAACCAAAAAATCGTCTACCTACCCGCCAAACCTTTATAGAACCTGACATAACTCCGCTTTTTTTCTCACTTTTTTGCTTCTGCTTCCCCTGCATGCCCGTTGGATCATGGATAAATCACTTTCGATTAAAGAAATTTATCCATATAGTGAAAAAATTGATTTTGCACTCTGCGACAGCCTGATGATACTTGCCCGCAAAGGTCAAACTAACCAGAAAAAGAGCACTATGAGCTTCGAATCCGACAAGCGTTTCAACGACTTCAAACATTTTCCCCGTGGCCTGCGTCGCAGTGGCGAATTCACTGTGGCCGAAGCGGACAGTCTGGAAAAATACGGCACCGCCATGCTGGCGCTCTATCAGGGCAACCTGACGCCGCGCGATGACATAGAAAGCGCCTTTCTCGAACAAATCAAATCTGGCTCTGCCGGCAGCAACCCCCATGCCAAGGTGTGGTTCAAATATCTGAAGGTGATAGGTCCCAAGCGCGTGCATCGTCTGTGCACAGTCGCGGGTGGCGCCAACGAGGAAACCGGTGGCGGTGGATTTGAAGGTGGCAATGGCAGTGGCGGCGGCAGCGACGAGTCCATCGATTAATGGATACCGAACTGCTTCGGACCTTTATCGAGGTCAGCAAGACCCGGCACTTTGGCCGGGCTGCTGAGAATCTCTACCTGACCCAGTCGGCGGTGAGCTTTCGGATCCGCCAGCTCGAGCAGCAACTCGGGGTCAGCCTGTTTGCCCGTCATCGCAACAATATCCGCCTGACCGCGTCCGGTGAACGTCTGCTGCCCTATGCAGATGCTATCTTGCATACCCTGGGTCGGGCCAAGCAGGACGTAGCGCTCTCCCCCGGTTTCAGTCAACAGCTCGCCATAGGCGCGCCCGCCGTGTTCTGGGAGCTCGATTTCAACGACTGGCTCAATCACGTCTATGCGCTGGCTCCCGGCCTCGCCGTGCGGCTCGAAACCGCCTCGCGCGAGCACCTGTGCCGCCAGTTGCTGGAGCGCTCCCTCGATCTCGCCCTGCTCTCCGAGCCAACCAAGATTGACGAGATTGCCCTGCACCCCATCGGTGAGCTGGTGTTCGAGCTGGTGAGCCGGGATGGTGCCGCCAGCGCCGACAGCCTGATGCAAATGCCCCACATTCACCTCGACTGGGGCACTAGCTTCGAGCCGCAACCCAGCCGCTTGCAGAGCCTGCAAAAGACACCCGTGCTGCACTCGAGCTCCGCCAGCATGGCGCTGCAGTTCGTGCTGGCCAATGGCGGTGCCGCCTATCTGCCACGGCGGATGGTGAGCCCCTTCCTGGAGCAGGGACTGCTGCATCTGGTGGAGGGAGGCCAGCCACTGAGCCGTCCGCTCTACCTCGCCTATCTGGAGAAATCCGATCGCCGGGAGCTGATCGATCAACTGCTGACCCTGCCGCTCGGTTGGGATGGCGCCGATCTGCGCCTGCCGCAGCCTGAATAACCTCAGGGCGGATAACACAGACAGAAAAGGGGCCGAATAGGCCCCTTCTCTATGATGCTTATGTGCAATCGCATCAGCCGTGCTGGCGGCGGTCGTTGGCCTGGGCCAGCAACATGCGGCTCTCGCGCAGGAACTGGTCGGCGTGTTCGCCGAAGAAACCGGAGACCTGCGAGAAGGCAGCGATAAAGCCAGCCCTGTCCCCCTGCTCCAGCAGCCCCAGCACCTCGCCAAAGTTCTGGTAGTAGCGGCGGATCATCGCCAGATTCTGCGGTGACGACAATATGATGTCGGCATAGAGTTCCGGGTCCTGAGCGAACAGCCGCCCCACCATGGCCAGCTCCAGCCGGTAGATGGGGGAGCTCAGGCTCAGCAGGCGATCCAGATTGGCACTCTCTTGCGAGAGGTGCCAACCGTAGGCAAAGGTGGCGAAGTGGCGCAGCGCCTGAATGAGAGTCATGGCCTCATCGTGAGCGTTGGCTTCCACCTGCTGCAAGCGGGCGCCCCAGATGGTCATCTGATCCAGCAACCACTGACTGGCGGCCGCGTTACGGCCCTGACAGCACACGATCACCTGCTTGGCGAGGCTGGCCACATCCGGTCCGAACATGGGGTGCAGCCCCAGCACGGGCCCTTGGTGTACCGCCAACATATGGGCAAGCGGCTCACTCTTGACGCTGGTGACATCCACCAGCAAGCAATCGACGGGCAAATTGCCGAGTCGGTCGATGATCTGGCAGGTGATGTCGATGGGCACTGCCACCATCACCAGACCCGCATCGGCCAGGATAGCGTCAGCCCTTGGCCAATCTGCTTGTTCGAGGGTCTCGACCCGGTAGCCGGAGAGGCCGAACATGTGACCGAACAGCCGGCCCAGCTGGCCCTGGCCGCCGATGATGACCACCTTGCCAAGATCCGGCTTCATGCATTTGAAGTGGTTATCTTTTTCGCTGGCCGATTCGAGGATATAAGATTCGCGCATCACCCGGCGCAGCACATCCTCGATGAGATCGCCGGGCACTCCCAGCTGCTCAGCCTCTGCTCGACGGCGGGCCAGCATGCTTGCCTCCCTGTCCGGTGCATAGATGGGCAGGCCGTGGCGGCTCTTTACCTCACCCACTTCTCCCACCAAGGCCAGACGGGCGGCCAGCAGATCGATCAGCTGCCTGTCCACCACATCGATTTTGTCCCTGAGGGCATTCAACTCTTCAGCCATATCCAGTCCCTGCCGGCGCCGCGGGCAGCGGCGCCCTGAAATTCAAGAGGCAACAAGGTATCACGGCGTGAGCGGCGTGATGCCACATGCGGTGATACCCAGATTGTTCAATAGGTTACGACAAGATACCACGGCTTACCGTGCAGTTCTGCCCTTGAGAGGTTCAACCAGCTGGTTGTGGCAGCGGGCCAGCAGGGTCGCTGTGGTGTCCCAGTCGATGCAAGCATCGGTGATGGAGACCCCATAGCGCATCTGCTGCTTGGGCTGCTCGCTGGACTGGTTGCCCTCGAACAGGTGGGATTCGAGCATCACCCCGATGATGGAGCGGTTGCCCTCCTGGATCTGGTGGATCACGTTGTCGGCCACCTTGGGCTGCAAACGGTGATCCTTGCTGGAGTTGCCGTGGCTGCAATCCACCACCAGACCGGGCAGCAGGCCCGCTTTCTCCAGCGCCTCTTCTGCCAGCGACACATTGACCGAGTCATAGTTGGGATGTTTGCCGCCGCGCAGGATCACGTGACCATCCGGGTTGCCCTGGGTCTGCAGCAAGGCGACCTGACCCTGCTGGTTGATCCCCATAAAGGCGTGAGGGGAGGAGGCCGCCTGCAAGGCATTGATGGCGGTACCCAGGTTGCCGTCGGTGCCGTTCTTGAAGCCCACCGGCATGGAGAGGCCGGATGCCATCTCCCTGTGAGTCTGGGATTCGGTGGTACGGGCGCCAATAGCTGACCAGGAGAAGAGCTCCGCCAGGTATTGCGGGCTGATGGGGTCGAGTGCCTCGGTCGCCAGTGGCAATTCCAGCTCCGCCAGCCAGCAGAGCAGCTCGCGGGCCCGGTGCAGCCCCAGCTCCACATCGAAGGTGCCATCCAGATTCGGATCGTTGATAAAGCCTTTCCAGCCGACCGTGGTGCGTGGCTTCTCAAAGTAGACCCTCATGACAATGTAGAGAGAGTCCTGATAGGCGTCATGCAGCGCTTTGAGTCTGGTTGCGTACTCTTTGGCGGCGTCCATGTCGTGAATGGAGCAGGGACCACAGATCACCAGCAGGCGGTGATCACGGCGGTGGATGATGTCGGCGATGGTGGTGCGGGCCCCTTGCACGAATGCCAGCGCCTGGTCGGAGATGGGTAGCTTCTCCTTGAGCTGGGCAGGCGTGATCATCACTTGTTCGGACTGGATGTGGATGTTGTTCAGGGGGTCTCTTTGCATGATCTCATTCTCTCTACAGTTTTTAAGCCAATTGCACTGAGTGTATTTTTTTGTTTACACAAGTCAGCGATTTGTTACGCAACCGCCCTCACCTTACCAAGGAAAAACAAACAATCAAGTGAAACTAGCGGTTAAACTGCCTGATAGATGGATAAACGACCAGCTTGGTGACCTAAACAGCCAGAAAGTCGCGGATAACAGGTCCTTAATCGCCAAAAAAACGTAAACTTATGGTTACACCCCAATGCAACTATCAGCGCTGCTCAACCACCATCCCACCCCAGCGCTTGCCTCCATGTTATAAAAAAGCGGGGCACCTGGCCCCGCTTGCGTTCCCGTCTTGCTCTGCTGTTATGGTTTGCCGTGTGCCTTGATGGCTTCGACCACCTTGTCCGGGAAGTCGCTGAACACCCCGTCCACATCGGCCTGATAGAGGAAGATGTTGAGCAGATCACTGAAGTCCTTGGCATAGGCCGGGATCTGGCCTTCATCCTGGCGGAAGGTATAAGGATGCACCTTGAGACCGGCGGCATGGGCCTCTTTCACCATATGGGTAAACACAGGTTTGCCCAGGATGCCCGGCTCTGTGACTATCATCGGCTTCCAGGGGCCTATCCCTTCGGCATAGCTGGCGATGGTCTTCATGGCGCCCGGCTTGAACATCCAGTCATAGTCATAAGGGGTTGCCTTGCCCTTGGCATCATAGACCATGGTCTCGTTCCAGTCGGTCTCGGCCATCAGCTGCACCAGTTTCAAGTCCATGCCCATGGCCGGCATCAGCTCGCTGTTGATGCGCTTGAGCTCGTCGGCATCGAAGCTCTGCAGGTAGACCTTGTCATCCTTCCCTGTGTAGCCGTACTCCTTGAGTACGTTCAGCACCGCCTTGGAGATATCTTTGCCTTCGTGGCGAAACAGCCAGGGGGCCTTGATCTCCGGGTAGATGCCGATGTGCTTGCCAGTGCTCTTGTTGAGCCCCTGGATCATCTCTATCTCTTCCTGGAAGGTGTGGATCTTGAAGCTGGACTTCCACAGCGGGAAGCGGGCCGGATAAACGGGCACCTGCTTGCCATCCACCAGCTGGAACGGCTCCGTCATGCGCAGGGAGCGCACCTCGTCCAGGGTGAAGTCCACCACATAGTAGCGCCCGTCCGGACGGACCCGACCGGGGAAGCGATCGGCCACGTCCGTGATGCCATCGAGGAAGTGATCGTGCATCACCACCAGCTGGTCATCCTTGGTCATCACCAGATCCTGCTCCAGATAGTCGGCCCCCATGCCATAGGCCAGCGCCTTGGACTCCAGAGTATGCTCGGGCAGATAGCCGGAAGCGCCACGGTGGGCAATCACGATTTTACCTTCATCGGCAGCCAGGGCAGGCAATGCGAGGGCGACCCCCAGGCCAAGGGCGATCAGGGAGAGAGAGAGTTTTTTCATGCGCGGTGCTCTTTGTTGTTGTGTATGGGGTGTAGGTTATTGTTATAACAGAGGTTTATTGCAGTTTAACGGCGGGCGGCCAAGGGGCCGCCCGCCTCTTCATCAGCCGGCCTTGAGCAAGGCGTGCTGGTGTTGGTCCAGCCAGACGTGCAGTTGCAGCTGCTCGGTATCGGACAGGCGCAGCCCCAGCTTGCTGCGGCGCCACAGTATGTCTTCCATCGAATGGGCCCACTCGCGGCTCATCAGATAACGCACTTCCGACTCGTACAAACCGGCGCCAAAGTGCTGACCGCGCTCCTCGTGCAGCCAGAGGCGAGCATGGCTGCCATAGGCTTCCGCGATACGGCGGGCATTGCGCTCATCCAGCCAGTCAAATTCGAGCATGTAAGCGCGGGCCAACTCGGTGGTGGAGCAGTCGAACTCACCACCGGGCAGACGGCTGCTCGCGGTCCAATCCTCGCCCATCTGGCTGAACCAGGGCTTGAGCTTGTTACAGGCGGCCTGGGCCAGCTTGCGATAAGTGGTGAGCTTGCCGCCAAACACCGAGAGCAGCGGCGCACCGTCGGATTCGCCGGAGAGCTCGAGGGTGTAGTCGCGGGTCACCGCCTGCGGTGAATCTGACTCGTCATCGCACAGCGGGCGCACCCCGGCATAGGTCCAGATAACCTCTTTGGGCGCTATCTGGCGAGTGAAGTGGGCGTTGACCACCTTGCATAGGTAGCTTATCTCGGCGTCGCTGATCCTGGCTTCGCGCGGGCTGCCGTGATGCTCCACGTCCGTGGTGCCAATCAGCGAGTAGTCCTGCTGATAGGGGATGACGAAGACGATACGGTTGTCCTCGTTTTGCAGGATATAGGCCTCTTCGCGCTCATGGATGCGCGGCACTATGATGTGGCTGCCCTTGATAAGGCGAATGCCACGGGGAGATTTCTCGTGCAGGCTCTCGTCATAGAAGGTCTTGACCCAGGGACCGGCCGCATTGACCAGACCACGGCAGGTGACGGTGAACTGTTCGCCCCCTTCCCGCTCCAGGGTCAGAGTCCAGTGCTTGGAGCCACGCACCGCCTTGATGCAGCGGGTACGGGTCTGCACGTCGGCGCCCTTGTCCCGGGCCATCATGGCATTGAGCACCACCAGCCGGGCGTCATCGACCCAGGCATCCGAATATTCGAAGCCCTTGTTGATACCGCTCTTCAGACCGTCTTGCGGTAGGAAGCGCAGGCCACAGCTGCCCTTGAGCTTGTCGCGCTTGGCCAGGTTGTCATACAGGAACAGACCGGCGCGGATCATCCAGGCCGGACGCAGGTGCGGGCGATGGGGCAGCCGAAAGCGCATGGGACGGGCGATGTGAGGAGCCATGCCGAGCAGCACTTCCCGCTCCGCCAACGCCTCTTTTACCAGCCGGAATTCGTAATGTTCGAGGTAACGCAAGCCACCGTGGATCAGCTTGCTGGAATTGGAAGAGGTGGCAGAGGCGAGATCTTGCGCCTCGAACAGGGCAACCTTCAGACCCCGACCCGCTGCATCAGCCGCAATGCCCACCCCATTGATGCCGCCGCCAACGACGACCAGATCATAATGTTCGCTCATGTTCACCTACTCTTTCTTATTTTGTGTTGCCATGACAGCAATGTTTGATTTCGCTCATATTAGAGCATGAAAAAATGATAAACGAACATTTTATGGAGAAAATGTGATCGCGATGGTTATGGCAATGCTAAAAATGCGGGCCGTCGGTGATCAGGGTGTCAGCAAGGGGCTGGCTGGCAAAAAAGGGGGCGCGAGATCGCGCTCATGCCCGTGGGCATCCAAGACGCGGGGCATCCAGAATGCAAGCGCAGGGTGTGCAAACAGAGAGGAGGAGGAGGAGGAAGCGGAAAAGAAGCGGCCGCCGGTGCGGCGGCCTGATACCAGTGCGGGGGCAACTCAGCAGATGTGGCACGCGATCTGATGCTGGGACATCAACCGCATGAGCTTCTCGGGCGGCTCCTGATCAGTGAACAGGGCGTGGATCTGGTTGAGGTTGCCCAGATTGACCATGGCATTGCGACCAAACTTGGTGTGGTCGGCGGCCAGAAACACCTGACGGGAGTGGGCGATGATGGCCTGGGCAATCTTCACCTCGTGGTAGTCAAAATCGAGCAGGGAGCCGTCATTGTCGATGCCCGAGATACCGATGACACCGTAGTCCATGCGGAACTGGCCGATGAAATCGCGGGTCGCCTCCCCCACTATGCCGCCATCCCGGTTGCGGATCTCGCCACCGGCGATGATGACGGTGAAGTCATCCTTGGCCGTCAGAATGCTGGCCACGTTGAGGTTGTTGGTGACAACCCGCAGCTCACGGTGATCCAGCAGGGCACGGGCGATGGCTTCTGTGGTGGTGCCTATGTCGATAAAGAGCGACGAACCGTCGGGAATGTTGGCGGCCACTTCGCGGGCGATACGCTCTTTCTCCTTGAGCTGCATCACTTTACGGGCACTGTAGGCGGTATTGACGGTACTCGAATGCAGGGAGGCACCGCCATGATGGCGCCGGATCTTGTTCTGTTCGGCAAGATCATTCAGATCCCGGCGAATGGTCTGGGGGCTGACGTCAAAGTGGGTCACCAGATCCTCGGTCGAGACAAAGCCCTGCCGCGTCAGGACGTCTAGGATCTCCAGATGTCGTTGGGTTTGCTTCACGCTTGCACTCCGATGATGGGACGAAAAAAGGCCCCGGCAGATGCGGGGCCTTTTGCAGTTTACCTGATCCCTTTTCGGATCGATAAGGGCAGGATCACGTTTTATGCCCTATCGGCAGCCGCTTTCTTGGCCGCGACGGCAATGTTCTCGTGCTTGAGGGTCATGGCCAGCAAGATGATGGAGAGCACGCAAGACGCGGTCAGCACCATGAAGCCACCATCCCAACCGAAGTGGTCAACCGTGTAGCCCAGCATGGCGTTGGCTGCCACGGCGCCGCCCAGATAACCGAACAGCCCGGTGAAACCTGCCGCAGTACCGGCTGCTTTCTTCGGTGCCAGCTCAAGCGCATAGAGGCCGATCAACATGACGGGGCCGTAGATCAGGAAGCCGATGGCCACCAGTGCCAGCATGTCGATGGTCGGGTTGCCAGCCGGGTTGAGCCAGTAAACCAGTACGGCAACGGTCACCAGCACCATGAACAGGATACCGGCCGGGGCACGGCGACCCTGGAACAGCTTGTCCGAGATCCAGCCGCACAGCAGGGTGCCCGGAATACCGGCCCACTCGTACAGGAAGTAAGCCCAGGAGGAGTTGTCGACACTGAAGTCCTTGGCCTCTTTCAGGTAAGTCGGGGCCCAGTCCAGCACGCCGTAACGAATGAGGTAAACGAAGGCGTTGGCAATGGCGATATACCACAGCAGCTTGTTGTGCAGCACGTACTTGACGAAGATCTCCTTGGCGGAAAACTCCTGCTCATGGCTTTCGTTGTAATCCTTTGGATAGTCGTTCTTGTGCTCTTCGATGGGGGGCAAACCCACGGATTGCGGGGTATCACGCATCACGAAGAAGGTGATCACCGCAATGGCAGCAGCCGCCGCCGCCGGCACATAGAAGGCACTGCGCCAGTCATTGAACCAGCCCATCCCGAGGATAAACAGCGGGCCTATCATGCCACCGCCGACGTTGTGCGCCACGTTCCAGACCGCGACCACTTCGCCACGCTCCTTCTGTGACCACCAGTGCACCATGGTGCGACCGCAGGGCGGCCAGCCCATGCCCTGTGCCCAGCCGTTCAGGAACAAGAGCACAAACATGATGCCGATGCTGGAGGTGGCCCAGTGCACTGTCCCCATCATGAACATGATGCCGGCCGAGAGCAGCAGGCCTGCGGAGAGGAAGTAACGGGCATTGGAGCGGTCAGAGACGTTCCCCATCAGGAACTTGGACAGACCATAAGCGATGGAAACCCCCGACAGGGCCAGGCCCAGATCGCCGCGGGAGAATCCCTGTTCAATCAGATAAGGCATCGCCAGACTGAAGTTTTTTCGTACCAGATAGTAACCGGCATAACCGAAGAAGATCCCGAAAAACACCTGCCAACGCATGCGTTTGTAGAAGGGATCGACCTTGTCGGCCGGGAGCCTGTCTATATGTGGGGCAGGCCTGAAGAGACTAAGCATGTTCTGCGTCCTTATTGTTGTTGTGGGCGGTTGAGGGTGCCCTGTCCATGCTGACCAACCAGAGGAGTCCTGATTCGAAAACGAGCCTATTGTGCTCATGTATGAACATTTAATCTGTGATGGAGGCTCAAATATTGCAGTTTTATTACAAAAGAAAGCGCCAATTGAGTAGTTACGTATCAGCCGCAATCCCTTATATAGCAAGGCTCTAAGCTACCCACTAAGTGGTACAAGCATGGCTGAAGCTTACTTTCCGTCACAGTTTTTTAGCAATGAGTGGGATCTTGTCCACACTTCCTGCGGGGAGGAGGTGGTGAATGTTCGATTTAGGTTTATTTTCTCCCTCGTCCTGGAACGAGCACAAACGAGCATAACGTTTGCGTCAGCTCAAAAAACAAGAAAAACGTTTTCCAACGAAATAATGGGACTGAAAAAAACAACAAAACAGAACATCAAACCTACTCTGGGTAGATATAAGGAATAACGGTATATGAGCATACAAAGACCCAATACCCTGCTTGGCGAGTGCATCGCCGAATTTATCGGCACCGGCCTGCTGATATTTTTCGGCGTCGGTTGTGTGGCCGCCCTAGTGCTGGCAGGCGCCAACTTCGGACAATGGGAAATCTCGATTACCTGGGGTCTGGGTGTCGCCATCGCCATCTATGTGACCGGGGGTATTTCAGGTGCACACCTGAACCCGGCCGTGACCCTGGCGCTGATGACCTTCTGCGGGTTCGATAAACGTAAAGTGGTGCCCTACATCATCGCTCAAGTCGCAGGCGCCTTCTGCTTCGCCGCCCTTGTCTACTTCCTCTATAGCGGCCTGTTCACCCAGTGGGAAGTGACCCACAACGTGGTGCGCGGCAGCGTCGAGAGCCTTGGCACCGCTGGCATCTTCTCTACCTATCCGCATTCGCTGCTCTCCAACATGCAAGCCTTCGCGGTCGAGCTGGTGATCACCGCCGTCCTGATGCTGGGTATCATGGCGCTGGGTGACAACAACAACGGTGCCCCCAAAGGCTTCGCCGCCGCCCTGCTGATCGGTATCCTGATCGCCGTGATCGGTGCTTCCCTCGGCCCGTTAACCGGTTTTGCCATGAACCCGGCCCGTGATTTCGGCCCCAAACTGTTTGCCTTCCTGGCAGGCTGGGGTGACGTGGCCATGACCGGTGGTCGTGACAACCCCTACTTCTGGGTACCCATCCTTGGCCCCATCGTCGGTGCCCAGCTTGGTACCGCCCTGTACGTGAAAGTGTTGGCCCCCTGTGTGCCTGGCAACCGTGTTGCCGCCACCGAGCAAGCTGCCCAAACCGCCAACGAAAAGGCCGCCGCATAAGAGCGACCCTGCCCAACGTGGAAAAACGTGGAAAATAAAAACGTGGAGAACATCATGTCTGCTGAAAAAAAATATGTCGTCGCTCTGGACCAGGGTACTACCTCTTCCCGCGCCATCGTGTTTGACCAGGATGCCAATATCGTCGGCACCTCCCAGCGCGAATTCACCCAGCACTACCCGAAAGCGGGCTGGGTAGAACACGACCCCATGGAGATCTGGGCGACCCAGTCTTCCGTCTTCACCGAAGTGCTGGCCAAGACGGGCCTGCGCAGCGAAGAGATTGCCGCCATCGGCATCACCAACCAGCGTGAAACCACAGTGGTATGGGAAAAGGCCACCGGCAAGCCCGTCTACAACGCCATCGTCTGGCAGTGCCGTCGCACCGCCGCCATCTGTGAAGAGCTCAAGGCCCGTGGCCTGGAAGAGTACGTGCGCGAAAATACCGGTCTGGTGCTGGATGCTTATTTCTCCGGTACCAAGATCAAATGGATTCTGGATAACGTCGAAGGTGCCCGCGAGAAGGCGATGAACGGCGAGCTGCTGTTCGGCACCATCGACACCTGGCTGGTGTGGAAGATGACCAACGGCGAAGTGCACGTCACTGACCCGACCAACGCCTCCCGTACCATGCTCTACAATATCCGCGATCTGAAGTGGGACAAGAAGATGCTGGACGAGCTGGGCATTCCCTTGTCCATGCTGCCAGAGGTCAAGCCCTCGTCCGAAGTGTACGGCTACACCACCCGTGGCGGCGGCTCCCGTATCCCCATCGCCGGCATTGCCGGTGACCAGCAGTCTGCCCTGTTTGGCCAGCTCTGCTTCGAAAAAGGGATGGCCAAGAACACTTACGGTACCGGCTGCTTCTTGCTGATGAACACGGGCACAGAGCCGGTTCGCTCCAGCAACGGCCTGCTGACCACGGTCGCCATCGGCCCGAAAGGAGAAGTGAATTACGCGCTGGAAGGGGCTGTCTTTATGGGCGGCGCGACCGTGCAGTGGCTGCGTGACGAGCTGAAACTCATTCACGATGCCCGCGATACTGACTACTTCGCCTCCAAGGTGGGTGACACCAATGGCGTCTATCTGGTGCCAGCCTTCGTCGGTCTGGGCGCACCCTACTGGGATCCCTATGCGCGCGGCACCATGGTCGGCCTGACCCGTGGCGCCAACCGCAACCACATCATTCGTGCTGCGCTGGAGTCCATCGCCTATCAGAGCCGCGATGTGCTGGATGCCATGCAGCAGGACTCCGGCATCAAGCTGGCGGCCCTCAAGGTAGACGGTGGCGCCGTCGCCAACGACTTCCTGATGCAGTTCCAGTCCGACATGATGCACACCCCGGTGGTGCGTCCGACCCGCATCGAGACCACCGCCATGGGCGCCGCCTTCCTGGCCGGTCTGGCCGTCGGCTTCTGGAAGAGCTCTGACGAGCTGGAAGACAAGTTCAGCGTGGATCGCGAGTTCATCCCGCAGATGGATCACGCCGATCGCGACAAGCGCTATCACGGCTGGCAAAAAGCGGTTGAACGCTCACGCCGCTGGGCCGAAGAGGATTAATCGGGCAGCCGACGTCTTCTGAGATGAAAATACAAAGAGGCCGACAGCGATGTCGGCCTCTTCTTTATTCAGCCAGATATCCACAGTGGGCATTCACCACCGCTGGCACCCGCCGGTCAGTCCCGTCCCCTTGTCATGGAGTGAGGCGGACCAGGGCGCAGGCTCAGCGCTTTTGCACCAGGCCTATCTGGCCCGGCTCGCACCACTCGAACATCACCTCCTGACGCTTGCCGCAGCAGCTGCCGCCGCACACCTGGGTCTCCCGCTTGGCGACCCGGCCCTTGCGCATCCAGACGCCGAGCATGGCCTCCACCGCATCTTCCGAGGTGTGGAAGTGGCGCGCCAGATCCCGCCGGCTCACCTTCTGCTGTGCGGCGAGATAGTCGCCGAGCTCCCGCAGGATCACAGGGCCACCACCTTGCGGGCGACTATGTCGCCGTGACGACGGCCCAGCCACCAGAGCAGCAGCAGGGAGAGGCCATAGCTGCCGATCCAGAACAGGCTCTGCTCGGGATGAGCGGCAAAGGTTGCCAGCTGATAGAAGACAGTGGCGCACATAAAGGCCACGTAGTTGCACCAGGCAGCGGTCAAGAGCGCCCACTGACGACCGGTTTCCCGCACCAGCGCCCCCATGGCGGCGGCGCAGGGCATGTAGAGCAGCACGAACAGCAGGTAGGCAAAGGCACCGGCCGCGCCGTCGAAGTGGGCCTGCATGTTGCCGTAGGTGGAGACATCGACCTCCTGCGCGTCGGCGGCGGCTTGCTGGTCGCCGAGATTGCCGACGGCAAGCCCCATGGGGTCGGTCGGGTTGATCTCCGCCAGATTGGTCGTCACAGCAGCCACGGCCTCGTGGAAGCTGGCCACCAGCGAGAACTCGCCCGCCTCCTCACCACCGCTCTTGCCCGCGTAGAGGCTGTTGAGGGTGCCGACCACCGCCTCTTTGGCGAAGATGCCGGTGACGATACCCACTGTGGCCTGCCAGTTGTCATCGCGCACACCTATGGGGTGCAACACCGGGGTCACGGCCTGGCTTATCTTGCTCAGCACCGAGCTCTCCTGATCCTGGTGGCCGAAACTGCCATCCGTGCCCAGCGAGTTGAGCACGCTCAGCACGGCGACCACCAGCACTATGGTTTTACCGGCGCCGAACACGAAGGATTTGAGCTTCTGCCAGGTCTTGATCCCCACGTTGATGGGGCGCGGCCACTCGTAATCGGGCATCTCCATCAACATGGCGTCGCTCTTGCCTGGCAGCAGGGTACTTCGCAGCAGCAGGCCGGTGAGCACCGCCACTACAATGCCAATGAGGTAGAGACCGAACACCAGGTTCTGACCCGATTCGGGGAAGAAGGCCACCGCAAACAGGGCGTAGACCGGCAGGCGGGCACCGCACGACATGAAGGGGGCCATGGCCGAGGTCATCAGCCGCTCCCGCTCCGAGTTGAGGGTGCGGGTCGCCATCACCGACGGCACGGTACAGCCAAAGCCCATCAGCATGGGCACAAATGCCTTGCCCGGCAGGCCGAGGCGGCGCATCAGGGCATCCACCACGAAGGCGGCCCGTGCCAGATAGCCTGAGCTCTCCAGCACCGCCAGAAACAGGTAGAGACAGCCGATCACCGGAATAAAGGTGGCCACCGTCTGCAAGCCGACCCCGAAGCCGTCCGCCAGTATGGCTCCCAGCCAATCAGGGGCACCGAAGAGCCCCAGCAGGTGGTGCACGCCATCCACGAACAGGGCACCGCCCATGATGTCGAAAAAGTCGATGAAAGCGCTGCCCACCTTGATGGCGAACATGAACATCAGGTACATCACCAGCAGAAAGAAGGGAATGCCAACCCAGCGGTTGAGCAGCACCCGATCCAGCCATTCGCTCTGGGCCACGGTGAGCTTGCCCTTCTGCTGACACGCCTGGCCGGCCCACTGGTGAATGTGGCCATAGCGGATATCCGCCAGTTGCAGATCGATGTCCTGGGCATGATGGGCGCGGGCTACCACGTTAGTGGCGGCGGCCTGCTGGCCGGGCAACAGGGTCTCCTGCATCACCACATCCTCTTCCAGCAGGCGCAGGGCGCGGCCACGGGCGGCGAGGTGATGGGGGGCGAGCAGGGTCTCAAGCTCTGCCAGATCATGTTCAAGGTCGCGGCCGTAATCGAGCCGCAGCGCCTGCTGGGGCTGGCCAATGAACTGCTGGATCTGCAGCTTGAAGGCGGCAACCTGCTTGCTGTTGTGCGCAGAGAGGGCAACCACCGGGCAACCGAGGGATTTGCCGAGCCTGCTCTCGTCGATAACGATGCGGCGCTTTTGCAGGATATCCAGCTTGTTGAGCACCACCACCATGGGCAGCCCCAGCTCGCGCAACTGCAGCGTGAGATAGAGGGAGCGTTCCAGGTTGGCGGCATCGATGACATTGAGCAGCAGATCCGGCTGCTGACCCTGAACGAAGCGACTGGCAATCTGCTCGTCCAGGCTCCCTTCCTGATTGGCCAGGCTATAGATGCCGGGCAGATCCATCAGCTTGTAGTCGTGACCATCGGCGGAAAATTCACCCATCTTTTTATCGACGGTGACGCCACTCCAGTTACCCACCTGTTGGCGGGCACCGGTCAGGGCGTTGAACAGGGAGGTCTTGCCGCTATTGGGATTACCGACGGTTACCAGGGAATAACTCATACCGGTTCGACCTCGATTTGCTGGGCCAGACTCTTTTGCATGGAGAGACAGATCCCCTGACACTGGATCTGGAGCGGATCCCCCAGCGGGGCGGATCGCAGATAGATGACTTCAGTCTGTGGCAACAAGCCCATCACCATCAATTTGCGCCGCAGGGGGCGGGTCAACTGGTTCATGTTCTTGATGCGAGCACTCTGTCCCGGTGACAACTGCGTGAGTACCATGACTGACTCCTGAAGTTAAACAATAATAATTCGCTTTTACTCGGGGCATTATATGCTGTGTCTTCAACTTTTATTTGAGTAAAATCAAACTCCGCTTAGCTAACCCATAAAGTATTGCTATGAGTCACGACAACAACAGCCGCCTGGTTTACAGCACAGATGGCGGCATCATCAAGGAACAGACCCAGTCTCAATCTGCCTCCCCCTTCCCGCAGGATGGCACTGTGCGCATCCGGCGCGAGACCAAGGGGCGCAAGGGCGCCGGCGTCATCAGCATTCACGGCGTACCGGCCGAACAGCAAAAGGCCATCGCCACCCTGCTCAAGAAAAAGTGCGGTACCGGCGGCGGCTTGAAAGAGGGGATCATCGAGATCCAGGGGGATAAACGGGACCTGATCAAGGCCGAGCTGGAGAAGGCCGGTTTCAGCGTCAAGCTGGTCGGTGGCTAACCCACTTGTCTGGCAGATGATTTTTCCCTAGAATGCCCGCTCCCATCGAGGGGGAGTAGTCTCGCAACCTGATTCCCAAACCGGTTTGCGACCCTGATCAACATGCTTGGTGCCAACTCACCATGGTCAGGGTGATCCATCTAATCCGTGGATTTGACAAGACCTTTGACGGGCCAGTGCCAATACCGGGGACGGATGGCGCAGGCTTGTCTCAGGTATAACAATTCCGTCCCCCGGTCATTTTTATGGAAGCCTTGTTAACCTCAACCCTGAGCGTGGCTATCGCCGAGATCGGCGACAAGACCCAGCTGCTGGCGTTGCTACTCATCTGTCGTTTTCGCAAGCCCTGGCCCATCATAGCCGGCATGCTGGCGGCTACCCTGCTCAACCACGCCGCCGCCGCCTGGTTTGGCGAGTTCATCAGCCGCTGGCTGGATCCCCAAGTGATGATCTATCTGGTCGCCGGCGCCTTCATTGCCATGGCGGCCTGGATCCTGGTGCCGGACAAGATGGACGACGAGGAGAGCTCGCTCGACAAGTACGGCCCCTTCATGGCCACCTTCGTGCTCTTCTTCATCGCCGAGATAGGCGACAAGACCCAGATCGCCACCGTGTTGCTGGCGGCCAAATATGACTCGCTGGTGCAAGTCATCACAGGCACCACCCTCGGCATGATGCTGGCCAACGTGCCCGTGGTGCTGCTCGGCAAGCTGGGCGCCGACAAGTTGCCGCTCAAGGGGATCCGCATCGCCTGCGCCATCCTGTTTGTCGGCCTCGGGGTCAGCACCCTGATCTTCGCCTGACACAGACCGGCCCCGAAGGCGGCGAGGCAAGCGTGAGCACTTGCCTACCCCGCCCCGTGCCGGTATCCATGTGGCGTTTTCCCAAGCCAGCCCCGCCTCTCTTCAAACAGGCGGGGCTTTTTGTTGCCGCGTCAGCAGCCTAACCCAGCGCCCCCCCACCCCGCTGCCGCACGCCCACACACGGGGAGTGTTCCGCAGTGCCATGACGGTGGCATAATGCGGCAAACCTCATGGAGCCTCCCATGCACTTCACCTCAAGACAGACGCTGCTCGACTGGGTCAGACGCGGACGCCTCGCCCAGGCGCAACTGCCCGCCGCCCTCGCCCTGTGCGAGCTGCCACCCGGCCACCGCCGCTGGCAATGGTTGTTCGATCGCCTGCTGCTCTGGCTTGGCAGCCTGTGCCTGGGCGCCGGACTGGTGTTCTTCGTCGCCTTCAACTGGCAGGAGCTGGGCCGTCTCCCCCGCCTCGCCCTGCTGGAGCTGCCCCTGCTCGCCATGCTGGTGCTGCTATGGCGCAAGCCCCTGGCCGACACGCCCCGCCAGGCCTTGCTGCTGGCCGCAGCGCTCACTATCGGTGCCCTGCTGGCCCTGGTGGGGCAGACCTACCAGACAGGCGCCGACCCCTGGCAGCTGTTCGCCACCTGGGCCCTGATGCTGCTGCCACTGGCGGCGCTCGGCCAGAGCCCCTTGCTGTGGACCCTGAGCTGGCTGCTCGGCCAGCTGGCGCTGGTACTCTACTGGCGGCTCGGCCTGTTCACCCTCTTCGTTGCCTTCGATGAAGAGGCGCTCGGCTGGAGCCTGACCCTGCTCAACGCCGCCCTCTGGGGTCTGCTTTCACTGGTGCCCGCGCGCCACACGCTGCTACCGGCCTGGCTGCCGGGCCTGGCCGCCGGCCTCGGCGTCACCCTGCTGGCGTTGCTGGCGCTGTTTGATGCCGCCTCCCCCTGGGTCTGGCCCGCCTGGATCGCATGGCTTGGCGCCGCCTATCTGTGCTGGCACCACAGATTTATCGCCGGGCTCGCCATGGGCTGCCTGAGCCTGATCGCCGTGATCCTGGCGGCCCTTGGCAAGTGGATGGAACCGGACATCAACGGCTTTCTGCTGCTCAGTCTGATTGCCATTGGCCTGTCAGTGGCCGCCAGCCGCTGGCTGCAACAGCAACGGAGGTCCCATGCCTAAGCAAGGTATCTGGCAAGCCCGTCAAGAGGAGGCACCATGGCTGATATGACCCCCTGGCAGCGGCTGCAACAGGCCAATTTGGTGGAAGGGGACGCCCCCCATGATACCCGACCCCACTGGTCGAGCCGCTTCCTGCTCGGCATGGTGGGCTGGATCGCCGCCCTCTTCCTGCTGTTCTTCCTGTTCATGTCGTTCTCGCAGCTCACCCGGGATGCCAACAGCGCCCTGATGATGGGCGTCGTGCTGATGGCCATCGCCTATAGCCTCAACCGCTTCGCCCAGCGCAATGCCACATCCAGCGATCTGGTGGATCAGTTCGTGCTGGCGCTGGCGCTGGCCGCCGATGCCTGGCTGCTCTATGGCCTCATCGATCAGCTTGACCCGCACTCGGCGCCACTCTGGCTGGGGCTGGCGCTGCTCTCGCTGGCCATCGCCGCCCTGTTCGAGCACTGGCTGATCCGGCTGTTCCACAGCTTCGCCGCCGCCATACTGCTCACGCTTGGGCTGGCTTGTCTCGGCCTGCAGTTGCTGGCGCTGCCGCTGGTGATGGCGGCCATCACCCTCTGCTGGCTGCAGGCGGAGCGTCAGCCCGTCCACCATCAGTGCTACGAATCCCTCACCCTGGGGTTGGCGCTCTCCCTGCTGGTGCTGGGGCGCTTGCACCAGCCGCTGTGGGACGGGGGCGCCAACATGCTCGACGAGCTGGGCCACTCCCGCCTGCCGCTCTGGTTCAATCCCCTGCTCTGCGCAGCCCTGCTGCTCGGGGTCATGGTCCGGCTCAAGCTGCCACTGCGGTATGGGCTGCCACTGGTGCTGATCAGCGCCCTCATCCCCGGCATGGGGGCTGGCACGCTGGTGCTGGTGCTCGGCTTTTATGCCGGGAGCATGGGGCTGATGACGCTGGCGGGCCTGCTGCTGCTCGGCTTTGGCTCCCTCTATTACTACGATCTGGGGCTGACCCTGATGACCAAATCCTGGTTGCTACTGGGCTCGGGCGCCCTGCTGCTCGGCACCCGCCAGCTACTGAAGGTTCTGAATGGGAGGACACCATCATGAGACGGCTTGGGCTCCTGCTGACCGGCCTCGCCATACTGGCAGCCATCAACGTCACCGTCTGGCGTTACGAGCGCGCCATCAGCAGCGCCGACAGGGTGCTGCTCAGGCTGGCACCGGTCGACCCCCGCTCCCTGATGCAGGGGGATTACATGCGGCTGAACTACGACATTACCCGCCAGCTCGGCGCCCATCGCGACAGCGAACGCGCCAATGGCAGCGATACCCTGGTGATCCGCCTCGATGGGCAACAGGTGGCCAGCTGGGTGGCCGATGGCACGCCCGCGCAACTGGCGCCGGATGAGCGGCTGTTACAGGTGCGGCGCAGCGACAACCAGTGGCTGATCGGGCCCGATGCCTTCTTCTTCGAAGAGGGCACGGGGGCGCAGTATGAAGGGGCACGCTACGGCGAATTTCGGCTGCAAGCAGATGGCAAGGCGCTGCTGGTCGGGCTGCGTGATGAGCAGTTCAAGCTGATGGGAACCAGCAGGGGGCGTTGGTAAGCACTTGCAATATCAGACCTTTTTACCCACTCTGCGCAAGAGGATCACAGGCTTTACACCAAGGATGGGCTCATGAGGATAAAGTTGTGCTGTTATCTGCTGTTGATGTCGAACCTGGGTTCTGCGCAGGCAGATCTGGCCAAGCTGGAGTACCTGACCGAGGAGTCCCCCCCCTACAACTTCAGCGATGAAGCCGGTCAGCCCAGCGGGCTGGCGGTCGAGTTGCTGCAGATGGTCTGGCAGCGCAGCGGCACCCCTGCCCAGCCCATTCGCATCCTGCCCTGGGCGCGAGGCTACTACCTGCTGACCCACAAACCCAATGTGGTGCTCTTCTCCATCGCCCGCACCGACACCCGCGCCCCCCAGTTCAAGTGGGCCTGCCCCATCGACGACGCCGAATACATACTGCTGGCCCACAAGCAGCGCCCCATCCGCCTGACCACCCCCGCGCAGATGAACGCCTACCTGATCAGCGCCGTGCGAGCCGATGCCTCCGCGCAGTTGCTGCTCAACCGGGGCATGGATGAATCGCGCATCATACCGGCCAAGCGGCTGAGCCAGGCGCTGCGCATGCTGGTCGCGGGCCGCACCGATCTGCTGGCCACCAGCAAGCTGGCCGGTTATGACGCCATCGACGAGCTCAAGCTCAACCCCGATGATTTCAATGTGGCCCTGGTGCTGGATGCCGAAGCGCTCTGCTACGCCTTCAGCCATCAGGTGGATGACAGCGTGGTCAAGCAGTTCCAGCACGCCCTGACCGGGGCGCTGGCCTCGCCGGAGTTTCAGCGCCTGCGGCTCAAATACCTCTCTCCCCCTTGAATCCAGCGCGACCTGGCGACCCATCCCCTTGATGCCCGCGCCGATCCGATTGGCGAATAATCATGATGTGGTAACACTTGAGGGTGAAGGAACACCACATCAGGATGGCCAAGATGAAACAATGGATTGGAATCGCCGCGCTCATGGTTACCGCCATCACCCAGGCCAGCCCTGGACTTGGCAAGCTGCACTACCTCACCGAAGAGTACAAACCCTACAACTTCGCCAACGAAGCCGGCGCCCCCACCGGCCTCGCCGTCGAGCTGCTGCATCAGGTGTGGCAGAAGACCAACACCCCGGCCCAGACCATCACCATCATGCCCTGGACACGGGGCTACTACCTGCTGACCCAAAAACCCAATGTGGTGCTCTTCTCCACCGCCCGTACCGGGGCGCGGGATCCGCTGTTCAAGTGGGCCTGCCCCATCGGCTACGCCGAGATTGTGCTGATGGGGATGGCCAAGCACCCGCTCACCCTCACCAAGCTGGAGGATGCCCAGCAGTACAACATAGGGGCGGTGCGCGCCGACGTGGGGGAGCTGCTGCTGCTCAACAACGGCTTTGACGAGCAGAAAATCATGGCCGCCAACCGCCTGCCACAGGCGCTCAAGATGCTCACCTCGGGCCGGGTCGATCTTGTCTCAACCAACAAGACCACCCTGATGGATCTCATCACCACCCAGCAGCTGGATCCCGCCCAGTTCAAGGTGGCCTGGACGCTGAGTTCGGAGCAGTTCTGCTTCGCCTTCAGCCACCCGATCAGCGACGAGCTGGTCAAGGAGTTCCAGACCGGCCTGACTCAGGTGCTGGCCAGCAGCGAATTCCAGCAGATCCAGAACAAGTACTTCCCCGCCTCGACAGCCTTAGGGCCAGCCCGCATCACGCCCACCGGCCTTGCCCCCTGAGCTGTCTGGCTGGGATCCCCCTGCCGGGGCTATGGGGCCCGCCACCCCCCCCGCCAGATCGGCGCCGAAACCTTGCGCTGGCGCAAAAAACCATTCAATTCTGACACTTGCGTCACTAAATCAATGGAATTTCATGGATCGGGCCGAAACGGCTCCGTAAAATAACCACGGTGCCTGTTGGCCCCCTTGTTCCCTCTGATGGTCAACAGCGCATTGTGGTAGCGACAGCCAGGGGCGGTAGCGACTTTTGCGCAGTCCAGCCGGACTCCCGCCCCTGCGCCGTGGCCCGAGGGTTGCACCCTCGACGGGCGTTCCCGTCCCCCCTCGGGGTTGTGCCCACGCCCCCATGCGGATGCGACGCTTGGGGCAATTTGTAAGGTCGAATCGGGTCGAATTGGGTCGAGTAGGGTCGATTAGCGAAGCGTAATCGTCCGCGGTAACAGTTCCCTCTCCCCTTACGGGAGAAAGGTAGGGTGCCAATAAGCGAAGCGCATTGCACCGGCAACTTATTGGCATGGCTTCGCCATGCAGGACACGAGGACTCCGTCCTCGACGGGGTTTCGCCGCCGCTGCGCGGCTTGGCGAGTGACTTTGGAAAGACCCAAAGTCACCAAAAGTCTTATCCCCCACCCGCCGCCCCGAGGCAGTTAACAGGCGTAGGGTGCAATAAGCGCAGCGCATTGCACCACGGTAACAATCCACCGCCCCCTTGCGGGTGAGGTGCATGGCGCAATCCGCAAAGCCTGTTGCGCCGCAATCAAATCCCACGTCGAATAGCGGTGCAATTCACTTCGTTCATTGCACCCTACGGGACTGGTCACTGGCTGGCCGGATATCGATGCCGTTTGGCTCAACGCCCGTCGCCACTGCGCATGCTCAGCGTTATTTGACCCGCATCAGGCGATGGCGGATGTCACCCAGCTCGAACTGGATCACCTGGGCGCGCTGCATGGCATCGACCCGCTGCAGCATGTCGGCGTTGTACTGCTTGCGTCGCATCCACTGCATGGGCTCCTCGAAGCTGCCTTCATTGACGATAAAGGTATCCGTGTAGGTGTCGTTCACTATGCTGACCACCCAGATGCGCTGCTGAAATTCCGAGAGTTCGGCAAAGAGCGCGGCCCCGCGAGTCGCGAGCCAGCGCCCTGCCCGAGTGATCCTGTTTTTACTGTCGACGAGCCGGTTTGCCATAACTGATTGACGTTGGATAAAAGGAAAGTTCGGCATCCTAGCATCCGGGGGGATGGGGCACCAAGCAACGGGAGGGGTCGCCCTCCCCTCGGGGTTACGATCCCCTCTCCCCCTGCGGGAGACAGGTAGGGTGCCAATAAGCGCAGCACATTGCACCGCGGTCACAGACCCCTGCCTATTCGGGGCACAGATCGGGCGGGTTGTTATCTCGCAGCCAACCCCTCGCCCACCCCATGGCGAGACCAGATTGTCGCACCTATGCAACAGGTGTCATCGACATGGCTGCATAGGGGAAAAATCATTGTGGGTACAACAGCAAGCGGCACACATACCTATCGGGGAATGGCTTTATATTGAAGGCCCGATAATGAATGCTTGGCAGTGATAACGACCTTATTTTTCAAACGTCAGATTACGCTTCGCTAATCGAGAATACGGTTCTGATCAATATCATTATTTAGGTGTCAATAAATGACCACAAACAACTTCAATATTAATTACGGTCTTTGGGGTAAATTACGAGCATGTCAAAAAGAAAGTATAAATGTGGGATTGGAATATATAAAAAAGCCATTTTCAGATGAGATAAAATCATGCCTTATAAGTTTACCTACAGGTGCCGGAAAATCAGGTGTCATAGCCGTGCTATGTCACCAAGCAATGCAGAAAAGAATTCTAGTTTTGTGTCATCGAAGAGCGGTATGTGACCAACTTATTCTAGAGGTTAATGGTGGTTTTTTTAGTAAACTGGCCGCCAATGAACACGATTCGAGAAAGACTGTATTTTCTAAAGTTGATGACACATCCCAAAACGGAATTTATATTTCAACATTCCAAAAATTACACTCTTTCAATGAAGATGAACTAACGAAATTAAAAAACAATATTGATCTTATAATAATAGATGAAGGCCACTCAGAACCATCCCCCGTTTGGCGGACACTAGTCCGAGGCTTGAAAGCCCATAAAATAGTAATTACCGCAACACCTTATCGCAATGACCTATTCCAGTTTGATATTAATGGAAATTCTAGCTTTATATACTCATTTGAAAGAGCATTATCTGATGGTATATTATGTGAACCTACATTTAAATCAATTGAGCATGATGAACTAAAAACTCATATCACAGATTTTTTCGATTTAAACCCAGGAACTAAGTGCATAATAAAATGCAATAAATTTTCTGATATCATTGATTACTACAACTTATTGAATTCACATTTCAATATCCTTGCTATCCATGAGCAATATGTCAATGACAAGCGTGATAACGTGAAGTCATCAGTTCCTAAAAATCTTAAGGAATCTGAGTATGACATCATCATTCATCAACGTAAACTGGATGAGGGAGTTGATATTCCCCAAGCTAAGCTGCTCATTTTGACCTACCCTGTTAATAGTGGCAGGGAACTAGTACAAACCATTGGTAGAATTGTACGATTATTTGATAATGTGAACCCGGAAGTAATTGAGTTCACTCAAGGAATAAATCATCAAGTATGGCTTAATTACCGAAAATTTGATGCCTCACTAAGTACCCCACAAGCTATAAATAAATTTATAACATCCCTAGACACAAATAAATTAATAGATACATATTTAGATGCATTTCCTAATGCTAGTTATTATGGCAACCGATTTTTATCAAAATTTGATATAAATGAATTTACACCCTCATCATCCCTAGTTATTCCGACAGCATCTGTTTGTTTTATAAACAAGCTAACTGAATTTAGCTTACATATCATGTCAGACTTGTTGTTTTGGAGGAGTAATAATGCAGGGGAACTTGCAAAACAATTTGATACTGATTTTGATATAAAATTAATCGTATCTATTGCATTCAACAAATCTAAGTTTTTAAAAGACCATTTCTTTTTTGAACCTTCCTTAGAAATAACCTTATTCAAAGAAATATCCGAAGACATTATTGCAGTATATGATAGTCGAGGAAGAAGATTTGATTATGATGCAGAACTAAAATTAGGTGGTGCGATAGTACAAGACAAATTATTTAATGTTATGTCTTCAGGAACATCAGTAAAAACAACTGAAGCTAGTAGTAAATCTTTTGGCACTACCAAAAGAAGGCCACAAAGTGTGGTCGTAAAAGGTAATAATCTAGATGAGCAATTAGTAGACACCCAAGGAAATTCTGCTTATCGATTGGCCAATTTGAGATGCGATACCTACGACCAGTTTAATAACAAGTCTGGTAGTTTTTATGTTGGTGTTGACTCAGGGAGAATTTCAGATCAAAAGGATAATTCTTTCAGCCTAGCTGAACTAAATGACTGGCTTAAGCATATCGCAGCTCAATTCGAAATAAAGGAAAAAAAATCTAGAACACTGGTAGATTCATTTGCAAAACCAATTCAACCACAGTCAAACATGAATATCCTTAGCCTTATTTTTGACTTCAGCTTCCTAAACACTCCATTAATAGTCGAGATTAATGGAGTGTTATTTGAAGTCGATAATAACTTTATATACAGAGAGTTTGGAAATGGTTTTCTACTAAATTCTAATATTCCTGAGAGTCATATATCTGTAAATGTTCTTGAAAACGATCCATTCTTTAAACTCTCCTCCGAGAGTGACATTTTGTACTCTACCGACCCAAGTATTGAACCGGATAAAAACATCATTGACTTTCTTGCTAAAAATCTACACAGCGCACTACTAGAGGGTGGTATAGGTTATTCAAATGGAAAATTTTATCAACTACAGTTGCCAATAGAGAAATCGTTTGCCTTAGATCAATCTAACTTATCCAATGTAATTATTGGCCTAGAATGTCTATTGAATAAACAAATTGATGAAAAAGGGTTCAAAAATCATGTATACCAAGTCATTAAAAATGATGCATTTAGTGAAGATTCTATTTTTTATCTGCTAGACAAGCTCAAAGCATACTCCTTACCTAATCCTACAATTGAAGACTTGGGACCTTTCTATAAATATATACCAGATGCAGATCTAGTTATAAATGCCGATATGGGAACTGAGCCTGCTGACTTTATACTTTCCTCTAAAGAAAAATTAGTTTACGTCCATGTTAAATGTGGAAGTTCAAATGTTAGACCGCAGTCTTCAGCTGGTGGACTTGCAGAAGTCGGTTCTCAGGCCATAAAAAACATTGAAATGTTAATTAGTAATAACTCTCAACTAAAACCCGGGAACTGGACTGAGCTTTTATCACCATGGCCCCGAAATGGTGCTAAGTTACTTATGAAAGAAAGAATTAGAATGTTTAACAATCAGCGTTATTCTGCTAAAAGCGATATGGAGCGAGAGAAGAAACTTACCGAGGTTTGGAATCTAATATCCCAAAGACGTAGTTCTCATGCTGTAAGAAAAGAAATATGGATAGTTGCGGCAAATAGTTTCTCACTGGACCATTTTTCCAAGCAGTTAGAACAGGGCTCAACCGCAAATAGTGAATCGTTACAGGCCTACCAACTGATACAGAGCTGGTTATCAAGCGCACACAGTAATGATGTCGAACTTAAAATATTTGTATCACCATGATTCAATCATAAATATGAAACTCTATGACACAATTAATGTAATAAAAACCGCAGCCTTGAGCTGCAGTTTTTATTTCTCTTCCCCTGCGGCGAAATAGGCGGCCGACATGAACGCGAAAGCCACGGGCGAGCACTGCTCGACTCCAATTTGGCGCGAGAACAGGGAAATTCGAAGCGAACTGGCGCTTCAAAGAGGTTAGCTCCCCTCACCCTGGCCCTCTCCCGCAAGGGGAGAGGGGATCAGAGCGCAGGCCACCGAGGCTTAAGAGGTGTCGAAGGAAAAGGCACAAACAAAAACCGCAGCCTTTTGAAGGCTGCGGTTTTTTATTGGCTCAACCTGTTGGCACCAGACGCCAACAAGGCCCACCGGCCTTAGGCACGGCGCCAGCTGGTCTTGCCGGCGCTGTCTTCCAGCACGATACCCATCTCGGTGAGACGGGCTCTGGCGGCATCGGCGGCGGCCCAGTTTTTGTCGGCGCGGGCCTGATTGCGCTGGGCGATCAGCTGCTCAATTTCGGCCACTTCGTCATCGGCGTCATTGCCCTTGAGGAAGGCGTCCGGATCCTGCTGCAAGATGCCGAGCACGGCGCCCAGTTCGCGCAGGCGGGCACCCAGGCCTGCGGCAACTGTGATGTCTTCGGCCTTCTGGCGGTTGATCTCGCGCACCAGATCGAACAGGGCGGAGTAGGCTTCCGGGGTGTTGAAGTCGTCATCCATCGCCTCATTAAAGCGAGCCACCTGCTCGTCACCACCGGCAGCAGGGGCCAGCGGCAGGTCGCGCAGGGCGGTGTACATCCGCTCCAGCGCGGTGCGGGCTTGCTTCAAGTTATCTTCCGAGTAGTTGAGCTGGCTGCGGTAGTGGCCAGACATCAGGAAGTAACGCACGCTCTCGGCGTCGTAGTGAGCCAAGACATCGCGGATGGTGAAGAAGTTGCCAAGGGATTTGGACATCTTCTCTTTATCCACCATCACCATGCCGCTGTGCATCCAGGTGTTGACGTAGTCGCCACCGTGGGCGCAGCAGGACTGGGCAATTTCGTTCTCGTGGTGCGGGAACTGCAGATCGGAACCGCCGCCGTGGATGTCGAAGTGGTTGCCAAGGTGCTTGGAGTTCATGGCGGAGCACTCGATGTGCCAGCCAGGACGACCCGGGCCCCAGGGGCTTTCCCAGGTCGGCTCGCCGGGCTTGGACATCTTCCACAGCACGAAGTCGAGCGGGTTACGCTTGGCATCCACCACGCCGACCCGGGCACCGGCTTGCAGCTGCTCCAGATCTTGGCCCGAGAGTTTGCCGTAGTCGGCGTAGGAGTCGACGATGAACATGACGTCGCCGTTGTCGGCCACGTAGGCGTGATCCTTGGCGATCAGGCTCTCAACCAGTTCGATGATTTCACTGATGTGCTGGGTGGCGCGGGGTTCGACGTCCGGGCGCACCATGCCGAGGGCATCAAAATCCTGGTGCATGTCGCCGATCAGGCGCTCGGTGAGATCGTCACAGGTGACGCCGGTCTCGGCGGCGCGCTTGATGATCTTGTCATCCACGTCGGTGACGTTGCGCACGTAGTTGAGCTGATAACCGCTGTAACGCAGGTAACGGGCCACCACGTCGAAGGCGACGAAGGTGCGACCGTGGCCGATATGACAGTGATCGTAGATAGTGACGCCACACACATACATGCCCACCTTGCCCGGGTGGATAGGTTTGAATTCTTCTTTTTGACGAGTGAGTGTGTTGTATATCTTCAGCATCTTATGACCACTGCCTGTGAGTAAAATGGCCTGCCATTCTACCCGCATCCGGTGGAGAAAACGAGGCAGAAAACAGGGCGGATCCGGCCTCACAGCCATGTCAGCGCTATGCCAGACGACCACTATGGGCTAGAATTGCCACCACTTTATGCCATAGCCCCTGCAACAAGCTGCGAGCCGCTTATCTGCCCGCGCAACTTTTGCCCAAAGAATGAAAGGACATATCATGGTTACTCTGCACACCAATCACGGCGACATCACTCTGACCCTGAACGCGGAAAAAGCCCCGGAAACCGTGGCCAACTTCCTGCAATACTGCCGTGACGGTCACTACGACAACACCATCTTCCACCGCGTCATCGACGGCTTCATGATCCAGGGCGGCGGCTATGCCCCTGGCTTTGAAGAGAAAGAGACCCGCGCCTCCATCAAGAACGAAGCGGCCAACGGTCTGTCCAACAAGGTCGGCACCATCGCCATGGCCCGCACCATGGAGCCGCACTCTGCCAGCGCCCAGTTCTTCATCAACGTGAGCAACAACGACTTCCTCGATTTCAAATCCGCCACCACCCAGGGCTTCGGCTACTGCGTATTCGGTGAAGTGACTGCGGGCATGGACGTGGTCAACAAGATCAAGGGCGTCAAGACCGGTAACGCCGGCCGCATGCACCAGGATGTACCGGTAGAGGACGTGGTGATCACCAAGGTGACCCTTGCTGACTGATCTCTGCCTTCTGCGAGATGAACTGACTGCGGCCCCGGCCGCAGTTTTTCCATCTGCACTTGCCACGGGCCCGAACTGGCGCCGCCTCGACTATCTGGCTCACGGCAACGAGCGCCAGCGCGCGGCCCATGCCCTGCTCACCGGCACGCCCCTGTGGCGCGAGTTGCAAAGCCGGTGTCTGGACGTGGCGCTGGTGAGCACCCTGGCCATCGGGCTCGACCGGCCCGGCAGCGATCTCGATATCCTCTGCCAGCATGAAACGCCCGCCATACTGGCCGCCCAATTTGCCGAACAGGGTTGGCAACGCCGCGCCCTGGGCAGCGACATCTGGCTGCTGGAGCAGACCCTGACCGACGCCGATGGCCGCAGCTGGCCCATCGAGCTCTATGTCACCCCGGCGCGGGTCGAGACCCTCAACGGCTGGCGCCACCTCAGCCTGATGGCCGCCCTGATCGAGCACTTTGGTCACCCCTTTTACCGCACCCTGCTCGCCCTGCGCCTGCAGCAAGGGCTGAAAGGGGAAGCGGCCATCTGCCGCCTGCTGAAATTGTCCGGCGATCCCTATCAGGCGCTGTTGACCCTGGAAGGCCGCAACCTTGACCAGTTTGACTGGCACCCTCACCCTATGACCCATACAGCCAGAATCGGGGCACCTCGCACGCCATCATGAGCACCCTCTTTATCAGTGACATTCACCTGTGCAGCGATCGGCCCGACATGACGGCCGCGCTGGTGCACTTTCTGGAGCACGACGCACCCGGTGCCGACGCCCTCTATGTGTTGGGAGATCTGTTTGAATTCTGGATTGGCGACGACGATCCCAATCCGCTCCTCCAGCAGATCGCCGAGGCCTTTGCGGCCCTGAGCCAACAGCAGGTGCCCCTCTATTTCATTCACGGCAACCGCGACTTTATGCTGGGCCAGCAGTTTGCCAAGCGGGCTGGCATGACCCTGCTCGGCGACCCTTGCGTCATCGAGCTCTATGGGGAGCGGGTGCTGCTGAGCCACGGCGATCTGCTCTGCACCCGGGATGAGGGATATCAGAAGTATCGCCGCATCACCCAGTTCAAGTGGCTGCGCTGGCTGTTCTTGCGGTTGCCACTGACCCGCCGTCAGGCCATCGCCCACAAGATCCGTGGCCAAAGCAGGATGGAGAAAACCGTCAAACGCCAGACCATCATGGATGTGACGCCACAGGCGGTGGACGATATGCTGCGCCAGCATGGCTGCCGAACCATGATCCACGGCCACACCCACAGGCCCGCCATCCACGACTTCACGCTCGACGGTCAACCCGCCCGCCGCATCGTGCTGGGGGACTGGTTCGAGCAGGGATCCGTGCTGGTGTGCCGCCCCGGCGAGCAACGCCTCGAAGTGCGGGCCCTGCAAGGGGCCAGTGACTGAGCGGTCACGGGCGAACAACCGCGACACACGGCCATGAAAAAGGCGGGATCATCCCGCCTTTTTGCTTTTTCTCTTGCGCCAAGGCAGAGCCGGGCGCGTTACATCACCGTCATCTGACCGGCATAGAGGATGAAGTAACGCAGCAGCAGTATGCCCACCAGACTCAGGCTGCAGATCAGCGCCAACCGGGCAGGCTGGTGTGCCCGCGCCTTAGCGCCAAACAGCCCCAGCAACTGGGGCAGCACTATGCCAAGGCCTATCACCCCGAACCAGAACACCTGGGACCAGAAACCGCCGCCAAGCGCCGCCCACATGGCTGCCTCGCGCTGACCACCACCGAAGTAGAGGCCGGTGAAGAAACAGACCAGCAGGAAGATCTCGATGGCGACGATGGGCCGCTCGAACCTGTGCACGAAACTCACCCCCTGGCTGTGGCCATCCTCCCGAAACAGGGTCACCGCTAGCAAGATGGTGGAGGCGATGCCCGAGCTGATGCCGGACACCAGAAACAGTGCAGGCAGGATGGGATTGTTGAGCATGGGGTAGGTCTTGAGGGCGGAGAGCAGGAAGCCGGTGTAGGCCCCGAGCAACACCGCCAGCAGCAACAGCAAGGGGCTGAGCAGCCGTTCAAGCTGCGCCAGCTTGCCAATCAGGGTGTCGATAAAGGCGAACTTGTCCCCTAGCCACTGCCGACGCAGCGCCCCGATCTCGGCCCTGAACACCACGGCCAGCCAGGCGAACAGCACCGCCATATAGACCTGAAACAGCATGACCCCCATCGACATGACGGAGTCGAACTGGTAGTGGAACATCAGCTTCCAGAAGGTCCAGGGACGGGCCAGGTGGAAGATAAGGATCAAGAGCCCCAGGATCACACTGAGCGGCGCCAGTATGGCGGTGGCCCTGATGATGCCACTCTCGCTGCCGGCCCCCTGGCGCCGCAGCAGCACCGACAGGGTGGTCGACCCCGCCGAGATGCCAAGCAGGAACAGGTAGATGGCGATGGGGCCGTCCCACACCAGAGAGCCGAAGTGAAATGCGTCATGCCACATGGTGCATACCTCCCATCAGACAGAGACCATCAGACCGATGTGCGCTCATGATGCCACCTCCCCTTTGGGCACCCGGTACATCTTGGGCGAGGTGCCGAGGAACCGTTTGTAGCGATAGGTGGTCTCCTGCACCAGCCGCCTGGCGATGGGGCTTTGGGGGTCATCCAGATTGCCGAACACCAGCGCCTTGGTGGGGCATGCCTCCACGCAGGCGGGCTGCTTGCCATTGGCCAGGTTGGTCTTGCGGCAAAAATCGCACTTGTCGGCGACGCGGGTCACCGGGTTGATAAAACGCACCTGATAGGGGCAGGCCGCGAGGCAATAGCGACAGCCGACGCAGAGATCGGGATTGATGTCGACGATGCCATCCTCGACCCGGATATGGGAGGCGCCGGTCGGGCAGACATGCACGCAGGGGGCATTGTCACAGTGCTGGCAGGATTTGCGAAAGAAGCGGTACGCCTGATCCGGATACTCCCCCACGGGGCCACTGCGCAGGATCTCCAGCCGGGTGACCTCGGGTGGCACCTGATTGACCTCGCGGCAGGCATCCATGCAGGCGGTGCAGCCGATGCAGGCCGTCTCGTCGTGGATCATGCCGTAGCGCACCCCCTCTATGGTCATGCTGTTGGCGAGGGCGCGGGGCGAACCTGTCATCAGGATCAAGGCGCTGGCACTCATCCCCACCATAAACTCGCGACGGGTCGTGCTCATGCGCCCTCCTTGACGGCAGCTTGCTGCTTGGCCTCATGCTGCTTACTGTGGCAGTCGACGCACAGCTTGATGCGGGACTTTTCGGGAATGCCGACCATGGGCTCCTTGGCCGGGTGCAGCTGGTGACAACTGGTGCAGCTCACCCGGGTGGCGTGCACGTCGTGGGCCCACAATGCCTTGCGCAGATCGTCCGGCTCATGGCAACTCATGCAGACACCGTTCTGCTGGCTGAGGGGAAACGCCTCGTCACCAAAACGCATCACATCGACCATGCCGCCGCGCTGTTTACGGTGATCGGCCGACGCATTGCCGTGACAGTTGGTGCAGGTGACCGCCTCATTGGTGTTGGGGTTGGTGACGCTGCCGTGCTTGCCGTGCATCCCCTCCTCCCCATCGTGACACTTGTCGCACTTGGCAAAGCGGGCAGCCGCTTTTCTGGCGGCGGCCTTTTTCTTCTCCGCCTTGGCCTGACGTTCGGCCAGGGTTGACTGACCGGCTGGTGCGGCGGTGGATGAGGCCTGGGTGTGGGTGGTCGGGGTATCGGTCGCCGGGGCCACCTCGGCCCTGGCAAACTGGGTTGTGCCCAGGCAGAGGCTGCCGAGCAGCAGCCACTTAATGACAGCGTTCATAAAAACTCCGGATCAGGGACACCCGGCGGGTGTCATCTCCCCCAGTGCGCAAAAAAGGAGCGGATAGCAGCGCCTTTGACGGTCATGACCGGGTAGCAGGAGCACACCCCGCCGGCGGGCGGCGAGGTGGCTGCGTCAATGGGAGCGGGTGCGGCGACGGTTACTGCTGGCTTGCGTAATACTCGGCCAGCGCCTTGAGGTCTGCATCGCTCATGGCGATGAGCGGCTTGTTCATCTTCTCGTCGTTGCTGCGCTTGCCGGCCTTGAACTCCTGCAGTGCAGTCAGCAGGTAGCCCTTGGGCTGACCGGCGAGGATGGAGGCTTCATCTTCCGCCACAGAGCCCCCTTCCGAGTGGCACTTCTTGCAACCGGACTCTTCGTGCAGCTTCTGCCCGGCCTTGGCCAGCGCCGCATCGAATGGCTGCTTCATCGGCTGGTAGGGCTACTCGGAGTCCCCCTTTTACTGGAACAGCCATGGGCGCAGCGTCTATCGACCGGGGGACAGCCCGCTGACCCAGGGCCAGCTGGCCGAATTTGACAAGGAGGTGGTGCGCAAGAAGCTGGCCGCTGGGCTCGCCTATACGCCAAAGAGCCCATGGCGCCCCTATGCCGATTTTTCTCATGAGAAAAAAGAGGCCACCCTCGCCTACTACCAGCCGACCGTGCCCGGGGTCGGCGGCGTGCCCGGCCTCCTGCCCAAGCCCGTCGACGATACCTCGACCACCCTGGTCAAGAGCGGCGTCAGTTATCTGGGCGAAGGCTGGCTGGTCGATCTCGCCTACAACGGCTCCCTCTACCGCACCGATGACACCGCCCTCTATTACGGCAGCGTCACCGACCCTTACGCCAACGAACGCGCCTATGAACCCGACAACAACTTCCACCAGTTGAGCCTCTCCGGCCAGTACAACTGGGACAGGCAGAGCCTGACTGGCCGCGTCCTCAGCAGCCAGGCCACCTCCAACGGCAGCCTGACCGCCTTTCGCAATGCCCCCGTCACTCAGGATGACTTCCACGGCGAGATCAGCACCTTCCAGGCCGATGCCAAATGGGTGAGCCGCGTTGGCCGGGATCTCACCCTGCGGGCCGGTGGGGAGTATCGGGATCGCAAGGACAAGTCAGACGAATACGCCGTGATCGGCAAGCCGCGCAGCAAGCGTGATCATACCCGCAGCAAGGCGGATCTGGAGGCCGACTACAGGCTCAGCCGCGCGGTCAAGCTCACCACCGGCTACCAGTACAAGGCCGATCAGCGCGAACAGGCAGACCGGCAGGATACCGACGAGCACACCCTGTTCCTCAAGGGACGCTACCGCCCGCCCGGCCCGCTGCAACTGGGCGGCAAACTCGCCTGGGGCACCCGCAACGGCTCTGACTGGCGTCACGACAACGCTGGCGGCAACGGCAGCCCGACCCTGCGCCAGTTCTATCTGGCGGATAAGGACAGGGTGGAGCTCAGAACCGACCTCGGCTACCAGTTCAGCGAGGGGCGGGATGCCAGCCTGGAAGGCTGGTGGGCCAAGGATGATTACAAGGAGCCGGACATAGGGCGCAGCGAGGGCGAGGACTATGGCCTAGACCTCACCCTCAACCAGCAGTTTGACGACAACCTGAGCGGCCATCTGTTCAGCAACCTGCAGTGGATCACATCAAAGCAGAACCACGCCTACACAGGCGCGCCGGACTGGGATCCCTACCGCACGGCGGTGCGCGACGAGATCACCACCCTGGGGTTGGGACTGACCCAGAAGAAGGCATTTGACCGGGATCTGGAGCTGGGGCTCGACTACAGCTTCGCCTATGGTCGCGGCAAGACGGACGCCAGCAAGGGCTATAACTACCCCGACCTCACCAGCAAGCAGCACCGGCTGGAAGGTTATGCCCTCTATCAGCTCACCCGGCAGCATTCGCTGCGCTGGGATGTGCGCTACGAATACTTCCAGGATGTGGATTACCTCTACACCGGCGAAGAGCGCAACCTCGGCAATTTGAACCAGGACTACAACGGCTACTTCACCGCCGTCTCCTGGCTCTACAAGTTCTGACCGCTGTGCAGTAAACCCAAGGGGAGCCTGGCTCCCCTTTTTCTTGCCTGATGAAGGGGCCCATCCGCCCCGCCCTGAAGCGCGCGGTTTTGGCCACGGGGCCTGCGGGCGCAAGCCTACCGTGACCATCAAGATGCTCGGGGTATTCGGAATGCCCGGGATGCTTGGAATGCCCGGAATGGATGACCCCATCAGCTACCTGATCTGACAACCGCTTTGCGTGCAATGCGCATCATCCAGCCACAGGGTCCGATGATTCGGGTCGTGAGCGGGCCTTGTTTCACCCGCTACCTGCGTTGTGTGAGCCCCATCACCACGCCCACGACCGATATGGAGGAACATGAGCACAGAGTCAGGACCGCTGTCTCGCCAACCATTTCAACAAGTTGAGGTTCCTATGCCTGACAACAATACCATCGCCCATCCCCTCGATGCCAAAAGCATCAACGTCAACGACCCCTATGAGATGAAGCTGTGGATCAAGACCTTCGAGTGCACCGAAGTACAGCTGAAAAGAGCGGTGAAAGCCGTCGGCACCTCGGGCAAGGCCATCAGAAAACACCTCAAGAAATAGACTCCCAGCTCCGGGTCATCATTACCTGACAACAAGCCCACCCCGCGCGAAACCTGCACTTTGAGGCGGGCCGCTATGCCACGAATAGCGGCCTCTTCCGCTGCTATCTCAAAGGTATGGGCGGGCGCTGGCTACCCGCGCCGAGCGCTCCCCAATGATCCAGATTGGATGCCAGATGGCCAGCCACCAGCCGAACAGGCAGGAACGGATGAATACGTGATCCCGGCCCATGACCAGGACTGGCCGATACTGGTCCAACTCTGCGGCAAGGTCTACCGAACCAGTTTCAGACCAAAGCCAACCGTCCCAAGGTGTCGGTGCACTCAGCTGATGGCCGACCGGTTGGCCGCCGGGCTCACCACCGTGGTCATCTACCAGCGCGACGCCATCAGGTACGCCGTCACAGGCAGCACCCTCTTTATCGCTCCGGGCAGCATTACCGACCCGCTGCCGAACAGCCCAACCCAAGGTACCAGCCTGCACTGCATCAGGTAGTGTCTGACAACAAAGCGTTTTTGCGTGACCTAAAACAAGAGCATTAATGTTCATATCTACTCACACTTGTACATGTGTGCATACATGTGTACATGCATGCACATTTCTTCTACACTAAACTCAAGTTAACATTTCACGCGCCAGACAGCAGTCTGGCGCTGATTACATTAAGGAGGAGATATGGCCAATACAGCACGAAAAGCCCTGAAAAATGGCGCCATTGACCCCAGCAAGGCACTGCCTGTGGTATTCCGTATTCTGGATAAGTGGCAATGCAATACGGATGAACAGCTGAAGCTTCTTGGCATCTCATCTCGTTCAACATTGAACAAATACAAGGAATCAAGCGGTGGGATCCGCCTGACCGTGGATATGCAAGAACGGATGAGCTACATCCTCAATATCCACAAGTGTCTGAGGATGTTGTTCAGTGCCGACGACAGCATCTACGGCTGGGTGCGTAAACCCAACAGCCACCCCTTCTTTGCCGGGCGCAGCGCGATGGACATTATGAACGCTGGCCGCGTGGCTGATTTGTATGAGGTCGCCACCCGCCTGCATGCCTGGCGCGGGGGAATGGCCTGATGCAAGAGCAGCCACTGATTGAACTCAAGGGGGAGCGAGCCTATCGGATCATTCCAAGCCGCTACCCCACCATCGATCTCTATGAAGACGTGGCCAATGCGGACGAACTGGAGGCCGTCTGGGCCATCGAGTCACTGACCAATGATCGGTTGAATGAAGCGGCGGGAGATCTGTCGTTGGTACCGAAAGAGGATTGGTTGGTGGGGCTGAATGGCAGCAGCTATGTGATGGCAGCCTTCACCCATATCAACCCGGAAGGGGCCAGATTCACCACTGGCGATTTCGGCGGGTATTACTGTGCGCCCCTACTCGATACCGCCATCAAAGAGACGGTCTATCACCAGGAGCGGATGTTCAGCTACACCAACGAACCCGCTCAGAAAGTACAGATGCGGGTGCTCTATACCGAGTTCAACGCCAATCTGGTCGATATCACCAGCGCGGAATTTCTCTCCACCCCGCTTTATCACGCAACCAGCTATGGTCAATCCCAAGCTTTCGCCCAAGAGCAGAAAACCAAGGGGATGGACGGTATCCACTACCGTTCTGTGCGCCACAGCGGTCATAACTGCCATGTGCTCTATCGCCCCCGCCTGGTCACCAAGATCCACCAAGCCCAGCATCTGGAATACCACTGGAATGGCAGTGCCATCGCCAATGTATTGGAGATCAAACTTTATGGGGAATAAGCTTTCGTCTTATTGATAATAAGTTCTGAGATACCTCTTGTAGAATAAACCATTGCAAAAAAGCAGCCCGATAAATATATCCATTCAGCTTGATGAAACCCAGGGCTCTTCTCGGCAAGGCCGCTCAGCCTCAGAGGCCAATCAAGATGACTCCTACATATCCATTGCTATGGATGCAGAGAACAAGCCTTTGACTCAGAACGCCATCACTAAAACGGCTTCTGGATTCAACTACGGATGGTATACCAAGTGTGCCGGCTTGGCGGTTGGCGGCGGCATCATAAGCTGTCAGATTGATGCAGAAGCGGCAAACTACAACTATCTGACGTTCACCGGTGAAGGTGGGGGCATTGGATATGGCTATATAGAAGGTGTATGGACATCGATTTATCCTAAAGATCAACTGCGTGGGCGCTCTGGCACCTTCCGATACGCGTCCTTCCTGTATTCATCTATCACCATGAAAGATAAAAATGCATCAAGTGACCACAGCTGGTTCAAGGGGGGCGGTATGACAGTTGGTTTCTTTGGTGGCAATGCCAGAATTAATCCTAGATAAGACTAAGAACCGTATAAGGCAATAGTGGGTTCCAGCACTATTGCCTTTATTTTCTCCCATTACTGCTATTCCCCTTAATACGGTTTTGCGACCAGCGCCCTGTTTTCAGCAAGTAGCGACAGGCATACTGACCCTTCTTTTTTGCCAAGGAGGTTCAGATGTCATCACCCGTGATTGTGATTGCCCAGCTTGAAGCCAAACCCGAATATGCCGAGCTGTTTCGCGCCGCCCTTGAGCCGCTGATGGCGGCCACCCGGCAAGAGGCCGGTTGCCAGCGTTATCAGCTGCATCAGGATCGGGACAATCCCCACAGCTGGATGCTGCACGAGCAGTGGGAGAGCGGATCCGCTCTCACCGCCCATCAGCAGCAGCCACACTTCATCGACTTTATCGCCAGGGCCGAGCCTTGGCTTGCCAGCAGCAATATTCGCCGCTATCAGCCGCTGGATGCCTGATCTGCCCTTGTGCCACTTGCCGCCGTGCAGCCCTGCAGCCCTGCATGGCGCAAGCTTGTCCCCACTCTTGAACAACACCTCCCTATCTCTTTGCCGCATAAAAACAAGCGCCCCATGCCGTAATGCAGGTCAGTTAAGAGAATGTGAGCCCCCAACTGCGAGGTATAAGGGCCGCTCATCTCTTTTCACGCCCTGTTTTTTTGCCTGTTGTGCAAGTCGGCCAGATGAGCGGTGTGAAAGTGGGTGATGCCGATAACATCGACCTGATGCGCGTTTGGCCCCTGCCTGACCAAAGCGCAGGTAGACGCCGCCACTGCCGGGCACCCGCTGGGTGAAGGTTTTGTCCTGCGGGGTCAGTTGTACCGGTTCGGCATGCGCTTGGGCGGCAGCGATCGCGCAGCCGATGGCCAGCGCCACCGTTTTCAAGGTCTGTTTCATCACCATTAGCGGTCGGTTGTATGACAACAGAGGTTGGCTGGGGCTATGCACCTGGGCGCATTCCCCAGCCGACGGGGGTCAGCGGTGGGGCGGATTGTCGTCCCGTTCATCGGCTTCCCAACGCGCTTCCAGCCAGAGCAGGTTGCACAGGCCAAGCAGCAGGGCGAAACCCAGGCCCAAAATCCAGGTGAAATACCACATAAAGGCTCCCTTGAGGTCAGTAGAGTTGATGGCTGTCGCGCTTGATGCGGGCGCGGTCGAGCTTGCCGCGCACCACCCGGTAGACCCAGCCGGTGTAGCCGAGGTTGATGGGCATCAGCACCAGCACGATCCCGAACATGATGGCCAGGGTCTTGTAGCTGGAGGTGCCATCCCACAGGGTCAGGCTGCTGGCCGCATCGAGGGATGAGGGCAGCACAAAGGGGAACAGGGCGATGGCCACCGAGCAAAGCATGGCGGCGCAAGCCAGCCCGCTCGCCAGCAGCGCAATCCGTCCCCGCTCCAGCCAGGCGGCGATGCCGCTTGCCAGCGGCGCCAGTGCCCCGACAAGCGGCACCAGCCACAGCAGCGGGTAGTCGACGTAGTTGCCAAGCCAGCCGCTGGCCTGGGGGATCACCCCCTTCATCAGCGGGCTGATGGCGGCATTGGGATCAAAGGGCTGGCCCGCCAGGCCAGTCAGCTGATAGCCGGGCAAGTCGAGCAGATGCCAGCCGGCCAGCAGGTAGCAGAGGGTCACCAGCGGGGCCAGCAGGATGGCGAGACCACGGGCACGCAGCGCAGGGGTCCCCTCCACCTTGGCTTGCAGGAAACTGGCGCCGTGCAGCAGCAACAGAGTGATGGCGGTGGCGAGCACCGAGAGCAGCCAGCCCCAGTGGACATTGAACGCGCCGTAGTGCAGCCGCAGTGCGCTGTCGAAGCGAAACGGCAGCCCCTGCATCACCAGCGCGATGGCGGCGGCGAGCACCAGGGTCGGCACCAGGCCACCGGCCACCAGGGCTCTGTCCCACCAGCGGCGCCACACAGGGTCGGCCAACTTGCTGCGATAGTCAAAGCCGACCGGACGCAAGAAGAGGCCGAACAGCAGGAACATGAAGGGCACATAGAGCGCGGAGAAGGCGGCGGCATAGACCAGCGGCCAGGCGGCGAACAGGACACCAGCCCCGGCAATCAGCCACACCTGATTGCCCTCCCATACCGGCCCCACACTGTTGATCACCAGTCGCCGGTCTTCATCATCCTTCGAGACCACCGGCAGCAGCATGGCGATGCCCAGATCGAAGCCATCCATCACGATAAAGCCGACCATCATGAAGAGCACCAGCCCCCACCAGATGAGTTTCAGGGTTGCGTAATCCATCAGGCGATCCTCGCAAGTTCGGGTTGTTCACCAGCGTAACGGCCGGTATGAAGCATGGCGGGCCCCTTGCGGATCACATGGCACAGCAGGAACAGCTCCACCACCAGCAACAGGGTATAGATAGAACAGATGGCGATCAGGCTGAACCAGAGCTGGCCCGGCTGTAGCAAAGAGACCGAGGCCGACACCGGCAGCACGTCGCTGATGGTCCAGGGCTGACGACCGAACTCGGCCACCAGCCAACCCGCTTCGATGGCTATCCAGGGCAACGGAATGCTCCAGATCAATGTCTTGAGCAGGCGTGGTGAGCTCTGCAGGCGGTTGCGGCAGAGCTGGACAAAGCTCACCACGAACAGCCCCAGCATCAGCATCCCCAGCCCGACCATGATGCGAAAACCCCAGAACAGTGGCGCAACGTGCGGCACTGAGTCCTCCACCGCCCTGGCGATCTCCGCCTCACCGGCCTTGGCGATATTGCTGGCATAGGGGGTGAGCAGCAGCCCGTAACCGAGATCCTTGCCGTGCCGCTCGAACAGCGCACGGTTCTCGGCCGAATCGTCGCCCGCACGGATCTGCTCGAGTGCCCCGGCCGCCAGCATGCCGCTGCGGATGCGCGCCTCGTGCTGCACCTTGAGATCCTTGATGCCGGTCACCGTCTCATCGAGGGAGCGGGTGGCGATGATCCCCATCAGATACGGGATCTTGATGGCGGCATGAGTTGTCTCGGCGTCCTGATCCGGGAAGCCGAACAGGGTGAATGACGCAGGCGCGGGTTCAGTCTCCCACTCCGCCTCGATGGCGGCGAGTTTGACCTTCTGCACCTCGCCGGTACGGTAGCCCGACTCATCCCCCAGCACGATGACGCAGAGGATGGCCGCCAGCCCGAAGCCGGAGGCAATGGCGAAGGATCGCAGGGCAAAGCGTACCTCCATGCGGCGCAGCAGATACCAGCTGCTCACCCCCATCACGAACAGGGAGGCCGCCACGTAACCCGCCGCCACCGTGTGGACGAACTTCACCTGAGCCACCGGGTTGAGCAGCACGGCGGCGATATCCACCAGTTCCATGCGCTGGGTCACCAGGTTGAACTCGGCGCCGACCGGGTTCTGCATCCAGCCGTTGCCGATCAGGATCCAGAGCGCGGAGAGGTTGGAGCCGAGCGCCACCAGCATGGTCACCAGCAGGTGCTGACCGCGGGAGAGCTTGTCCCAGCCGAAGAAGAAGAGACCCACCAGCGTCGATTCGAGGAAGAAGGCCATCAGCCCCTCGATGGCCAGCGGGGTACCGAAGATGTCCCCCACATACTGGGAGTAATAGGCCCAGTTGGTGCCGAACTGGAACTCCAGGGTAATACCTGTGGTCACCCCCATGACGAAGTTGATGCCAAACAGCTTGCCCCAGAAACGGGTGATGTCCTGATAGATCACCTTGCCGGTCATCACATAGGCCGACTCTGCGATCACAAGGATCCAGGACAGCCCCAGCGTAAGGGGCACAAACAGGAAGTGGAACATGGCCGTGGCGCCAAATTGCAGGCGCGACAAGCTGACCACGTCATCCGGATTGATCATGCGTCACTCTCTTTTGTTGTATTTGTCTTGCACGTTTTGTGCGAGACAAGTACACCACGGAGCATGACACCTATAACAGATGCAGTTATAGTCAATTACACCTATAACAGTTGCGTCATCCCATGTCCCTCTACCGCCAGCTGGCCGACCGTTTGCAACACCAGATAGATACCGGTATCTGGCAACCGGGAGAGCGCATCCCCTCCATTCGCCAGAGCTGCAAGACCCACGGTCTCAGCCCCATGACGGTGCTACAGGCCTATCAGTTGCTGGAGAGCCAGGGGCGGATCCTCGCCCGCCCCCAGTCCGGCTACTACGTCAAGGCCGCCCCCTCCCGCCAGCAATCCGCGACCCAGAGTGAGCCCCACTACAGCGGCTCGGTAGACATCAACGATCTGGTGTTCGAGGTCCTGCAGGCGAGCAAATCGCGGGAATTGGTGCCCCTTGGCATGTCGGTGGCCGATCCGACCCTGTTCCCCCATCCCCAACTCGGGCGGGCACTGGCCAGCTGCATGCGCAAACTCGATCCCTTCAGCACTGTGGCCGACCTTCCCCCCGGCAACGAGGCGCTGCGCCGTGCCATCGCCCAACGCTACGCCAGCGACGGGCTGGCGGTCGACCCGCAGGAGATCATCATCACCACTGGGGCCATGGAGGCGCTCTCCCTCAGCCTGCAGGTGCTGACCGAGCCGGGTGACTGGGTGGTGGTGGAGTCCCCCACCTTCTACGGTGCCCTGCAGGCCATAGAGCGGCTGAAGCTGAAAGCGGTGGAGATCCCGGTGATCCCGGGGGTGGGTATCGATCTGGCGCTGCTGGCCGAGGCGCTGGCCGAGCGTCCCATCAGGGCCTGCTGGCTGATGGGCAATGTGCAGCACCCGCTGGGCCACTCCATGCCTGATGAACACAAACGCGGGCTGATGCAGTTGCTCAACACCCACGGCGTCGCACTGGTGGAGGACGACGTCTATGCCGAGATCTATGTTGGCCGCGAGCGGCCCAGGCCCATCAAGTATTGGGATGCACGCGGCGATAGCCTGCTCTGCAGCTCGTTTTCAAAGTGCCTGGCACCGGGCTTTCGGGTCGGCTGGGTGGTGGCGGGGCCCCATGCCGAACGCATCCAGCGGCTGCAACTGATGTCGACCCTCTCCACCAATGTGCCAAGCCAACTGGCACTGGCCCAGATGCTGCTCAACGGCGGCGTGGATGCCCACTTTCGCCGTCTGCGCCACACCCTGGCACAGCGCCAGCAGCAGATGCGGGCGGCCCTGCTGCGCCTCTTCCCGGATGAGGTGCGCATCTCCTCCCCCGATGGCGGCTACTTCCTCTGGCTGGAGTTTGACACCCGCCTCGACAGCCGCGCCCTGCACGCCAAGGCCCTTGCCAGTGGTTTTTCAGTGGCCCCCGGCGCGCTTTTTTCCAGCCAGGGGCAACACAACCACTGCCTGCGTCTCAACAGCTCCCATCCCTGGAGCCCGCAGCTGGAGGCCGCCCTGATCAAACTGGCCGGGCTTATCGACGCCACACTTAAGCAAAGCTCTTCGTATGAATAAGCGTCACTTTCCGTGGCATATGAAATATTTGGAAAATGCGCTTAACGTATGCGTATAAAAAACGGCATAAACCTTAATCACGATTTAATCTTCCCAACCAGTCGCGTATGCGACTGGCATTCCAACATCATAAGTTGAGGGTGAAGTTTAATGACAGTTATCAGATATTTTTACCAGTGCAGCGTTAAGGATAGCATCATTATTATCAGCAAATACTGCAATCCCTTTTACCATATTACCATTTTTCAGAACACCTGAAGAAAGGGCTTCATCAACGGTGTCTAACTTGAACTCCTGATTATTTTTGGCGTATGCTTTCAAGCAAGTTTTTGATAAGTCGATGTCATTGCCAGATAGCTTTGCCAAAGCAATTTCAAAGGTTTTTGTGTAAGCATCTTTGGTTCCTATCGACATTGAGCCTTGCGATTTTTCTGTTGCATATACGGCGATGTCCCCAACCGTTGAGGCGTTTGCAGCGAAACCTGAACCAGCCAGTACCAATGCTGTCGCGATAATAGAAATCTTCATCTCAATCCCCCAATAAAAGAACAAACAATACAGAAGTAAAACCAATCCGGTTTCTGACAAGGAAAGCATAAAGGTAACTAGCCAATATTACCTTGCACAGTGGTTGATTTTAGTTAGCAGCGTCTACGATATGCACAGTGCATTTTAAACGCATGATCACACCTGCCACAAGTAAAGAGTCGAATTACATTCCCTTACAACCACATAAATTGTTACAAAATGTTCCAGCCCTGCATTACAATTTCATTTGTTCATTAAAACCAGCACAGTTAGATATTATTATGCCACTCAATATCGGCAACGTATAACCAGAGCCCGGCAGAACATGACTCACCAGAAAAAGCAAACAACAGAGGCCCGTAACGGGCCTCTGTGTGGGAGATAACGCGACTTATCTGGCCATGATCTGTGACTGTACCTTGAACCCTAATGTTTCATAAAGCGACTTGGCTCTCTCATTGAAGGACATGACTTCCAACCGGATCTGACAGGCATCACGGGCCTTGGCCCAGTCGTCGCAATGGGCAATCAAGGCCTTGCCTATGCCTCGGGATCTGTGGTGTTCGTCAACCACCACTGAGCCGATACGGCAGATGGGAAGTCTGGTGAGAAAGGGGATGGCTTCATTGATGTCGATTCTGGCGGTCAGAAAACCCACCACCTCGGCATCCAGCACGGCGACACAAAACAGTCGCCCTTCGCTGCCGATGGCATTGAGCAGAAAATCCCGCTCCTGCGGTGATGGCGGACAAAACACCTCGGGGGCATGTTCAAAGTGGATCAAGCCTATCTGCCGATTCAGCTCGAGAATGGCGTCGATATCCTGCCCGGTTGCCGTGCGTATCTCCAACATGTGCTCCTTGCTCTGGTGCTTGCTAACAGGTGGGCACGTCCATCCTCTTTGGGATGGGCGAAAAGCCCATCATTATGGGAGTCAGCGGCAATTGCAAGGGTCAATCGTATCCACTCGTGGCCGAGTGTGAGCCTCACAGCGGGCAACAATAACGCCCCGTGACGGGGCGTTATGACCATTCCCGCTACCACAGCGTCAGCTCGGGGATCCCAGCTGGGCCACCTGCCGCTCGATACTCCCCTTAAGGTTGTCATCGAGTTTCAAGGCCCGTGCCAGCTCATCCAGATAGCCGCGCTCCATGAAGTGATCCACATCGATGGCGAGCAGGGAGGCGAGGTAGACCTCGGTGGCCTGCTCCATGTCGGTCACCTCCCGGGCCAGCGCCTGCGGATCGAGGGGGCGGGCCAGCTCGGCGTCAATCCAGCGCGCCGCATCGCTTTGGCCCTGCTCGGTCAGGTAATCCTGGACCTTCTGGCGCTCGGCCGCGTCGATGTGGCCGTCGGCCCGAGCCGCCGCCACCATGGCGCGCACCAGCAGGGTGGCGCGCGCATCCAGCGCCTGCCCCTGCAGGGTATCGAGGGGCTGGGTGGGTTGCGTGGCTCCGCTCTGCTGGGCCTGCCAATCCTGATAAAGCTTGTAGGCGAGGCCACCGAGGGCCGCCGCCCCGCCTACCGCCGCCACCTTGCCGCCATACTTGCGCACCTTCTTGTTGCCAAGCAGCAAGGCCATGGCACCGGCGGCCAGGCCGCCCTGCGCCATGCCCTTCATCTGCGACTTGCGGCTGTCGCCGCCTTCGTTGAGCCAGCCTTTGCCAGCGCCCAACAACTGATCCAGCATCTGTTTCATCATGACTCCTCGCAATGGAATCCCCATGCTCGCGCCACGTTTATGAACCAAGAGTGAACGCCTGCCCAATATCGCACCGGGTCCTGTGCATCTTGTCCTTATTCACGGTATACCTGACATACATGCGGTCCTGCTTCTCGGGCCAGCCAGGGCGCCGGTAAGCCCACCGGCCCCGCAACTATTGTCAGGAAAAGGAGAGTGTATGACCCCACCCCGCGAACTGACCCTGCAGTTTCTGGCCGAGCCCGCCGACGTCAACTTCGGCGGCAAGGTACACGGCGGCATGGTGATGAAGTGGATAGATCAGGCGGGTTACGCCTGCGCCGCCGGCTGGTGCAGCGGCTATGCGGTCACTGTCTACGTGGGGGGCATTCGCTTTCTGCGCCCCATCCAGATAGGCCAGTTGGTGGAGGTTCACGCCCAGGTGATCCACACCGGCACCACCAGCATGCACCTGGCAGTGGATGTCTACAGCCGCCATCCGGCCAGCCGGGAGCGCCACAAGACCACCCACTGCATCATCATCTTCGTGGCCATGGACGAAACAGGCACACCGACCCCTGTGCCCCAGTGGCAACCGGTGAGCGAGAGTGATCGGCAGTTGCAGCTCTACGCCAAAAAGTTGATGGCCCTGCGCGAGGAGATCGACAAGGAGATGCGCCAGCACCTCTGAGCCCTGCATCACCCGTGACACAGAGCCGGTCCCTATCCGGGTGCGGCTCTGTATAATGGCATTTTCCCCATTACGGAGTCTGTCATGTCACTGGAAAATGCCCCGCCCGAGGTCAAGCTCGCGGTGGATCTTATCGAGCTGCTGGAAACCAACCGGATCGATCCGGCACTTGCCCTGGCGGCGCTGGCCATCGTCGCCGAGGACTATCAACGCAAGCTGAAAGAAGGCAAGGATCACTGAGCACGGCAGCACTGCCGCCCCACACAGCAAGTGCCATAGCAGATCCTATCCGTTTCGAAACCGAGCGAGCATGCCTATGGCGTCATCTGCGGCGTGAGTGCCACGGAATGCGAATATATCTGTGCGGTGGACGTCGCTGCGCTGGCGGTGCGGCCCAAGACGTCGAGCGCGATGGCGCAGCCTTTGACCCCGACACAGGCCACGACGAGGGCGAGCTCCGGCTCGCCGTGCTGCCAGGCCATGGGCCGAGTCCCCGCTGACCGCCGGGCAAGACTTAAACCAGATGGGGAGCTGACTCGGCCTGCGGGCAGTGCAAAGATATGGCCCCCTCATTGCCCGAGCGTTGTTATGGATAACCAGGATTGCATCGATCAGGCCGGTCTCTGGAGCCTCTCCGCCCGCATCATGACGCTGGCCTGCCTCATCGTATTTATGGCCCAGATGGCTACCACCGTTTATCTCCCCTCCCTGCCCGTTGTGATGACGGATCTCGCCATAACCCGCCTGGAGGCTGAACTCTCTATCTCCTTGTTCGTTATTGGGGCCGCCCTACCGTTGTTGTTTTGGGGCGCGGCCGCCGATCGCTACGGCCGTCGGCTGCCCCTCGCCCTATCACTGCTGCTGTTTGTCGGCCTCAGCCTGCTGCTGGCTACCACCAGCCAAGGGCCGCTGCTGCTGATCCTGCGAACACTGCAAGGGGTGGCCGCCGGGGGGGCCACCATCATTGCCCGCATTCTGGTGCGGGATCACTGGCAGGGAGATGAGCTGGCGCGCCGCCTCTCGGTACTCTCCATCGCCTTCATCACGGCTCTCGGCGGTGGTCAGTGGATAGGCGGTATCATCAGCCGTTATGCCCACTGGCAGTTGGGATTCGTACTGATGGCCGGGGTCGGTGTTCTGGCACTGGCGCTGATGAACAGCCTGCCGCTGCAAGGCCCCAATCCAGCAGCAACAGGCGGTGGCATGTGGTCACGTTATACCAGCCTGCTGCGTCGCCCCGGTTTTCTCTGGCCAGCCTTCGCTGGCGGGCTCGGCTTTGCCATCACGGTCACCCTGCAAGAGGTAAGCCCCTTCGTGCTACAACAAGGATTCGGGCTTGAGGTCACCACCTTCGGAACCCTGGGGTTACTCATCGGGGTCGCCTATTTTGCTGGTGCCATGACGGTTAACAGGCGGGTCGCCCGCGTGGGTAGCCGCCAACTGATGCATCAGGGGGCCGCCCTCATTCTGTTGGCCGCGGGCGGGATGTTGTTACTCTGGACTTTGGGCGCATTGCAGGGCAGCAGCGGACTGGTGGCCATGATGGCTTGCTACTGCCTCATCATCTTCGGTCAGGCGGTGCTCTTTCCCAACAGCATGGCGCTGGCAGTGAGTGATGGCAGGGAGCACGGCGCCTACGCCATGGCCCTGTGCGGTTTCTTGCAACAGAGCGTGGCTGGGGTTGCTGCCGCCGGAGCGACTCTGATAAGCCATCACGGAGCCTGGGCCCCGCTCATTTTCACTCTGGCCATCATCACCCTGCTCATCGTGAAGGGCAAGGTGCGCTAGCGCTTGACTCGACCCGCTCACGCACTCATTCACTTTACTGCGGCCCCATCACCTCGTCACAAAGGGCGATCAGGGCTGCGCTCAAGCGGGTCAGTGGCTCGCCCCCACTCGCCCCGGCATGCAGCGCCAGCTCTACCGGATTGATCTTGGGCCAGTGCGACAGGGTCACCTGATCCGGTTGCAACAGCCGTTTGGGCAGCAAGCTCACTCCGATCCCCGCACTCACGGCCCCCTGCAAACTGGCGAGACTGGCGCTGACATAGGCGATGCGCCAACGCCGCCCCTGTCCATCGAGCGCCTCGGTGATCTGCCGCCGATAGAGGCCTTCGCTCGGGAACACCACCAGCGGCAAAGGGTCACGCTCGCTGGCGGGCCAGTCGCGACTGTCGACCCAGGCCAGGGGTTCACGCCAGCTGGCAAGGGGGGCGCCTTGCCCACGCGCCTGCTTGACCAGCGCCAAGTCCAGATCACCGGCCTCGAAGTGCTGCCAGATCTCGTGGCTCAGGCCGCTGTGCACCTCCAGTCGCACCTCGGGATAGTCGCGGGCAAAGGCTGCCAACACCGGGGCCATGGCGCCGGCGGCAAAGTCTTCCGGTACTCCCAGACTCAGTTGCAGGCTCCCTTCGGTCACCTGCTCCTCGGCCTGTGCCAGCAGCGCCAGAATGCGGCGGGCCAGCCCCAGCAATTTTTCGCCCTCCGCCGTCGCCACCACCTGGCGGCCAGCGCGGTCCAGCAGCGGGCAGCCGAGCTGCTGCTCAAGGCGGCGGATCTGCTGGCTGATGGTGGATTGGGTCAGGTGCACCCGCTCACCGGCGCGGGTGAAGCTGCCGGTGTCGATAATGGCGACAAAACTGCGCAGTAACAGGGGATCCAGCATGGGGCACTCCATTTACAAAACCACTGAATGTCATTCTATCATTTAATTTCCAAATGACTTTCAACCCCGCTAGGCTGGCGTTTTTTCCCCCTTTGACGGTGTTCTGCCATGTTCAGCCCCGATGCTTCTGCTTCCCGAATGCTCCCCGTTTCCCTCTGCGCCGAGGGCGATGCCTGATGAATCAACGAAATACGGATCAACACCCAGGCCACACCGCCCTGCTGGTGCTGGTGATCCTGATTGGCCTCAACCTGCGCCCCTTCCTCACCGCCATCGGCCCCTTGAGCCGCGACATTGCCGACACGCTGGCGCTGGGCATGGATACCCTGGCCTGGCTCACCCTGCTGCCGCTCTGGCTGATCGGAATTGGTGTGCTGCTCACCCCGAGCCTGCGTCGGCGCGCCAGCCCGCGCCAACTGCTGGGAACCGCCCTCTTGCTGCTGGGGATGGGCAACGCCATGCGCTTTGATGCCCAGAGCGGCGCCCTGCTGATCGCCAGCGCGGCGCTCTGCGGCCTGGGCTCGGCACTGGTGCAAGGCGTGCTGCCCGGCCTTATCAAGCAGACCTTCACCCACAAGGTGCCGCTGGTGATGGGGATCTTCTCCGCCTGCATGATGGGGGGCGGGGCGCTGGGGGCCAGTCTCACCCCGCAACTGGCGGCCAGCCTCGACTGGTCACGGGCACTGGCGCTGTGGAGTCTGCCGGTGCTGCTGGCCATGGTCTGGCTTATCTGGCGGGTACGCCTGCCAAGCGCCGCTGCGGTCGCGATTCCCCACGGCGAGCAGCGCCTGATTGCCCTGCCCCGCAGCTGGCTGCTGATCGGCTGCTTTGGCATCATCAACAGCGGTTACGGCATCGTCGTCGCCTGGCTGGCCCCCGCCTACATGGCGCAAGGGTGGAGCCCAGCGCAGGCGGGCGAGCTGGTGGCCTGGCTGGCACTGGCGCAGACCGCCAGCGGCCTCGGCCTGCCACTGCTGGCCGCCCGCAACACAGACCGGCGCCCCTGGATGGGGTTGGCGATCACCATGCAGCTGGCCGGTTTTGGCGGCCTCTGGCTCGCCCCTGCCAGCGCCCCCACCCTCTGGTGCATGCTTTGTGGCGCAGGGCTTGGCGGCAGTTTTTCGCTGATCATGGTGATTGCGCTGGATCACCTGCCCGACCCGCGCCGCGCCGGCACCTTGAGTGCCCTGATGCAGGGGTTCGGCTTTATGCTGGCGGCGACCGGCCCCTGGGTGGCCGCCCGCCTCTATCACCTGAGTGGCGACTTCGCGGCCGCCTGGCAGTGGCAGCTGGGGGGATTGGTTCTGATGAGCCTGCTGGTGCTGCGCCTGGATCCGCGCGGCTATGCCAAGGTAATGAGGTTGCCCGCACCTGCGGCCATGGGCAGCAGTACGGCCCAACGCAACACACCGGCCTGAGGCCGGTGTGTTGGGGATAGCAAGAAGAGGCTGACGCCGCTCAGGGTGGCACCTTAGCGCCCCTTCTTCTGCCGGCCGGACTGAGCGGTGCGCGGCTTGCCTGCGGCCGGTTTGCTGCCCTTGTTGGGGGCGCCTTTACCCGCACTGCCTTTGCCTGCGCCGCCTTTGTTGGCAGCCCCTTTCCCCGCGCCGACCTTGCCAACCGGGATCTTCTTCTCGAAGGCCTCCGGGCCCGGCACGTTGGGGCGACCACCTATCTCGTGGTCATCATCCCGGCGCGGCTTCTTGCCCTGCGCCGCTTTGCCGCTTTGCGTGGCCGGGGCCTTGGCTACCTTGGGCTTGTCGCCTTTGGCCGGTTTCACCTCGGAGGAGGAGTCCTCAATCAGCTTGAACAACTCGATCAGCTCGTCGTCAGTGAGATCGCGCCACTCGCCCACCGGCAGCCCCTTGAGGCTGACGTTCATGATGCGGATGCGCTCAAGCTTGGTCACTTCAAAACCGAAGTGCTCGCACATGCGGCGGATCTGGCGGTTAAGCCCCTGCACCAGCGTGATGCGAAACACGAACGGCGCCTCTTTCTTCACCTTGCACTTCTTGGTGACGGCCCCGAGGATCGGCACCCCGGCCCCCATCCCCTTGATAAACTCGTCGGTCACCGGCTTGTCGACGGTCACCAGGTACTCTTTCTCGTGATCGTTGCCCGCCCGCAGTATCTTGTTGACCAGATCGCCGTGGTTGGTCAGAAAGATGAGACCCTGCGAATCCTTGTCGAGCCGCCCGATGGGGAAGATGCGGGTGCTGTGGTTGACGAAGTCGACGATGTTGTCCTTCTCGCCCGCCTCCGTGGTGGAGACGATGCCCACCGGCTTGTTGAGCACGATAAAGACCAGGCTGTCGGCTTCCCGCGCCTCGATCACCTGACCGTTCACCTTGACCAGATCCCCGGCAAACACCTGATCGCCGATCCCGGCCCGCTTGCCATTGATAAAAACCTGGCCCTGCTCGATGAAGCGGTCGGCTTCACGGCGCGAGCAGATGCCGCTCTCGCTGATGTATTTGTTCAGGCGCATGGATTCATCAGCCAGCATGGGTCACCTGCCACAGGCTGATAGCCCCATCCAGTTGTGCGGTTGCGGGTTCCGGCCAAGCCGGGGAGGCTGTCTGCTGCATCAGCCGATTCACTACGTCAAAGTTCTGCATATCATTCCATCTTCAAAAAGGCCAAGGCCAGCTTAACCATCAAAAAACGCCGCTACAGTAGCATATTGCCCCGTCCAGCACGCCGGATACTTGCCATTCACGGCGACGCGCCGCCCCAAAATGTGCGGGGCGTCATGCCATGATGAGAGCGCACCGCTGGCGCATTGCTCAGCCCCTCACACGACAAGGGCAGGATGGGGCGAAGAGAAAGGTAAAAATGACGACCCGAGCGAGACAGAAGATCCCCACGCTTTCACCCTGAAAACATTCACGCCATATGCAATCGGCTTGCGCCTGCGCCACACAGCACCAATAACCACTTGCTATTTATTAACTTAAAATGCATAAAAAGATTTTCGTTGTCGCACATTATCTTACTGCAGCCATTCCGGTTTTCTGTGACTTTCGGCGGCCAACACAACAATCGTTGGCAAACCAGACACAAACCCACGTTTTTGTCCGTATTCATCCCCAACACAAATCATAAATTTGGATGCACGGCATGGTTTTTTTCTCTGGCAAGAGGCCCATTTCATCATTCACTACAGGAGTTACAGATGAGTCATTCCCTATCCCAGACGGATTTTCTGGCCCAGGTGGCCAGCCGCAACCCCCACCAGCCCGAGTTCATTCAGGCGGTGAGCGAGGTGGTCGCCTCCATCTGGCCCTATGTGGCACGCCACCCCCGTTATTTGCAGCATGGTCTGCTGGAGCGGCTGGTGGAGCCGGAGCGGCTGATCCAGTTTCGGGTCAGCTGGGTCGACGACAAGGGTCAGGTACAGGTCAATCGCGGCTACCGCATCCAGCACAACTCGGCCATAGGCCCCTTCAAGGGCGGCATGCGCTTTCACCCCTCGGTGGATCTCTCGGTACTGAAATTTCTCGCCTTCGAGCAGACCTTCAAGAACGCCCTCACCACCCTGCCCATGGGTGGCGGCAAGGGCGGCAGTGATTTTGACCCCAAGGGCAAAAGCGAGGGGGAGGTGATGCGCTTCTGTCAGGCGCTGATGCTGGAGCTCTATCGCCATCTGGGGGCCAACACCGACGTGCCTGCCGGCGACATCGGGGTGGGTGGGCGTGAGGTGAGCTACATGGCGGGCATGATGAAGAAGCTCACCAACAGCGCCGAGTGCGTCTTCACCGGCAAGGGGCTCTCCTTTGGTGGCAGCCTCATCCGCCCCGAGGCCACCGGCTACGGCCTGCTCTATTTCGTTGAAGCCATGCTGGCCCATCGCGATCAGTCGCTGGCGGGGATGACGGTGTCTGTGTCGGGCTCCGGCAACGTGGCCCAATACGCTATCGAAAAGGCGATGGCGCTCGGTGCCCGCGTGATCACCGCCTCCGACTCCGGTGGCACCGTCCATGATCCGGATGGTTTCACCCCCGAGAAGCTGGCCAGGCTGATGGAGATCAAGAACGAACAGCGCCAGCGGGTTGCCGATTATGCCAACGAACTGGGGCTGGAGTTTTTGAGCGGCCGCACGCCCTGGCACCTGCCCACCCAGATCGCCCTGCCCTGCGCCACCCAGAACGAATTGGGGGAAGAGGACGCCAGACAACTGGTGGCCAGCGGCCTGCAACTGGTGGCCGAGGGCGCCAACATGCCAAGCAGCGCCGCTGCCATCAAGGTATTCCACGAGGCGAAAGTGCTGTTTGCCCCCGGCAAGGCAGCCAATGCGGGGGGCGTCGCCACCTCGGGGCTGGAGATGAGCCAGAATGCCCAGCGCCTCCCCTGGAGCCGGGAAGAGGTGGACGCTCGTCTCAGGGAGATCATGACCAGCATACACGCCACCTGTGTCCGATTCGGACAAGATGGTGAGGGCCATGTGAACTACGAGAGTGGCGCCAATATCGCCGGCTTCGTCAAGGTGGCCGATGCCATGCTGGCGCAGGGGGTCTGCTAGCCCAGTTCGGCGACCAGGCTCAACACACCACGCGGCAGCCCGGGGCTGCCGCGTTTTTCATGGCCTTGTCACCGCTCGCTTCATCTGTACTTATCACCTTGTTTCTATTAGAATTTAGACAATATCCAAGCATTAAAATCGCTACACTCATCCCGGCAGCCCAGCCCAACCGGTGCCGCCCCCCTCTTTCCTCGCCAAGGACAGTTCTATGCTGGCTCGTACCCGTCGTCTCATTCGACGCTCTCTTCTGACCCTCTTGCTCATATTGCTGGCCGCTTGGGCGCTGATCGCCTACTTCGCCTGGCAGGCTGCGCCGCTGCAGCTGTGGCATACCTTTATTCCCCCCGAGCTCAGTGCCGACGAACTGGATAACAGCGACTGGCAAGCCTATCTGACCCGCGAGCAGCAGTTGATCGATCTGGTGGAACAGGAGGTGGTCGCCAAGACGCCGCCGGAGCAACAGCTGGCGGGCAATCGCTACTTTCAGAACGCCCCCATCAATCCCGCCCATTTTCGCGATAACTGGAACCGATCCTACCTGCTGCGCCCGGATGGCGAGGTGAAGGGGGTGGCCGTGTTCCTGCACGGCCTGACCGACTCCCCTTATAGTCTTCGCCACGTGGCCCAGCGTTATCGCGAGCAGGGCTTCATCGCCCTGGGCCTCCGTATTCCGGGCCACGGCACCGTGCCCGCCGGGTTGGTCAACATCGAGTGGGAAACCTGGCTGGCGGCGACCCGACTGGCCGTGCGCGAGGCCAGAGTGCTGGCCCCGGGCAAGTTGCCGCTGCATCTGGTGGGCTTTTCCAACGGCGGCGCGCTGGCGGTGAAATACGCGCTGGATGCGCTGGAAGACAAGACAGGCACATTGACAAGGCCGGATCAGCTGGTGCTCATCTCCCCCATGATTGGGGTGACCCGCTTTGCCCGCTTCGCCGGCCTGAAGGCGGTGCCCGCCCTGTTGCCCGCCTTTGCCAACGCGGCCTGGCTCGGCATCATGCCGGAGTTTAATCCGTTCAAATACAACTCCTTCCCGGTCAACGGGGCACGCCAATCCTTCCGGCTGACCCACGCCATCCAGCAGCAGGTGCGCCAGCTGGCAGCCAGTGGCGAGCTGGCGGCATTTCCCCCGGCCCTCACCTTCCAGTCTGTCATCGACTACACCGTCAGCACCCGCTCCATCATCGCCGATCTCTACCACTTCCTGCCGGCCAACGGTAGCGAACTGGTGCTGTTCGACATTAATCGCGGCTCTGTCTTCGGCCCCCTGATGAGCAGCGCCTCCGAGCTGGCCCTGAGTCACCTGCTGCCGAGTCAGCCCCAGCGCTACACGCTGACAGTGGTGGGCAACAAGGCGACGTCCCGTATACAGACGCAGGCCAGCACCCTGGCGGCGGGCGGCGGGTCACAGCAGATCCAGCCCCTTGGCATCGACTATCCCAAGGATATCTTCTCCCTCTCCCACGTGGCCCTGCCCTTCCCCATGGACGATCCCCTCTATGGCATGGCGCCACGCCCCGAGCAGATGAACCAGTACGGCATCAATCTGGGCGGCCTGGCCCTGCGCGGGGAACTCGGGGTGCTGATCGTCAATCCAGGCTCCCTCACCCGCACCTCTTCCAACCCTTTCTATCCCTATTTGCAAGAGAGGGTGATGGAGACGCTGACGGCGCCGGCCCAGCCCCCGTCTGCGGCAGTGGAGCTGGCGGCACCGGTCGGCAACGATCGCAGCGATGCCGACTATCGGGCCGACATAGACGCGTTTTTGGATGAAGCGGACGCACCGGACTGGCCCTTTTAGGGCGGTCAGCAGGACCTAACGCGCGAACCGTCAGCGGAGGGGGTCGTCCCCCCTCCGGTGACGACTGCTGACGATAGGGTCTGAGGGACGCAAACGGTGGAACGACCCCATCATCTCCCGGCAGGGCTCAGGTCACGCCATCAGGGATAGCGGCTGATCTCGATAAGATTCTGATCCGGATCCAGACAGTAGACGGATTCGATGGGCCCGCAGGCGCCGCGCTTGGTGACGGGCCCTTCCACTATCTCGACCCCGTGACAGTGAAGCTGGGTGATGACCTGTTCCAGCGGCCAGCGGGTGATAAGGCAAAGATCCCCCGCCCCCACCTGCGCCCGGTTACGCGGCTCCTGCCCCGGCAGTTGCAGATTGATCTTCTGGTTGCCAAAGCGCAGCGCCCGACGCCCCGCACCAAAGGTGATGGCCTCCATATTGAGCACAGCGCTGTAAAACGCCACGGCCCGCTCTATGTCGCTGACCGTCAATACCAGATGGTCGATATGGCTGATCATGGTTCCTCCTGGTTGCTGTGGTGATGCAACCTCATCATACCCCCTTGCCAGAGGGATCTGTGCCAAGGCGCGCAAAGCGCCCATCAGGTGTTACCTGCTCAGGCAAGCCTTTATCCGCCATCAGATCACAGGATCGGGACACAGGCTTGCTCGCGCTGGGACAGCAAGGTTTCATCCTGCCGGGTCAGGCCATCGCAAAGCTTGTGCAACAGGGCTGACGCCTTGGCCGTGCACCGGCTAAAGCGCCGCACCGCTGACTCATAAGGGCGACAGACACCCGGCTGCTGGATCTGCCACTGCCGGGCTGTATCACCGAAAACCGGGGCGATTTTCAAACGAGTAACAGACGACAACAGCTTACTGATTTGGTTGGAAAAAATGATACTCTTCTCGCCACCCTCATGTACAACGTTCAAGGCCAGTGTACGATGCAACAATGCGGTATTTATGAACAACTCATTACTCAACTGCTGACATCTCGACTCGACCGCGAGCGCTTTTACGTAGGGGAACGCCAGCTTGAACCTGCCGAAGCGGCAGTCTGGTTATCACGATTTCTGAGCCGGGTTTTGGAATATGCGGTGGGTTCGGTCACTGGAGAAGATCAGCTGCAACGGCAAATTGAACTGGCTAACCAGTTATTGCTTTGGCTAAAGGATCGCACCCAAGACCCAGACTTTATTGGCGAGAACCTCATCGATAGTCAGGGGAAAATCCTGACGGCGCTCTACCAGTTGGATAACCCCATCTCAGCCAATTTAAAGCAATATGCCGAAGATGTTTTCCCTCTGACCGGTCTAACGCAAAGTGAGCTGTTCTGCGGTAGCAATGCTGGCTTATCGATGGAGTCAGAGATTAAACGGGAAATATTATCGGCAGATAGCATCTGCTGGTTGGTCTCATTTATCAAATGGGCAGGTATCCGGATTTTCCGTCATGAGCTGGAGGAGTTCACCCGCAGCGGCCGCCAATTAAAAGTGATTACCACCTCTTACATGGGGGCAACCGACGCCAAGGCGGTCGAATTTTTAGCCAGCCTGCCCAACACCGAAGTCAAACTCAGCTATAACACCCAGCGCGAGCGGTTGCATGCCAAAAGTTATCTCTTTTGCCGAAATACCGGCTTTCATACAGGCTATATAGGTTCATCCAACCTTTCTCATTCTGCCCTCACCAGTGGCTTGGAGTGGAACCTAAAAATCACCTCGCAAGAGATCCCTCATATTATCGAGAAATCCCTGAGTACCTTTGAAACCTATTGGGAATCCGATGATTTTGAGCTGTTTGATGGCAAGCTCGAAAGCCGTACAAAATTACAGCATGCGCTGCAAGAGGCCCGTGGGGATGGTGACAAAAATAGTCCTGCCTATTTCTTTGATATCACGCCGTTTCCCCATCAACAGGAGATCCTTGAGCAATTGGCGATGGAGCGCGCTTTACATCAGCGCTTTCGTAACTTGGTGGTAGCGGCCACCGGGACGGGCAAGACCCTGATCTCCGCCTTTGATTTTGCCCGTTTTCTGAAAACCAAACCCGACGCCAAGTTCCTGTTTGTCGCCCATAAAGAGGAGATCTTGCGCCAAGCATTGGCCTCTTACCGCGGTGTGCTCAAGCAATCCAATTTTGGTGAACTCTTGGTCGGTGGCGCCCTGCCAACCCACTACCATCAACTGTTTGCCTCGGTGCAATCCTTGAATAACCAACTGGCTACGTTGCGCCTGACTCTTATACACAAATATTGTGAACTGATTGGCACTTTTCCCGATTTCCAGGATCTGATCTCCTATGTGACTCCCGAACATGGTAACGATCATGCTAACTTTTGCTCTTCATCGTGCGGCC